>JAZOMN010000189.1:0-11428 GCA_045654005.1 Clostridia bacterium | reverse complement strand
ACTTGATGAGAAATTTTCTCCATCAAAAAATATTGAGAAATATTATAAACTTTATAAAAAAGGGCAAAAAGCAATCGAAAGCGCACTTGAACAAATTGAAAAATCAAAAAACGAATTAGCATATCTTGAAAATGAACTTTTATTTCTGGAAAAAGCACAGTCGCAAAAAGATATTGATGAAATAAAAGAAGAACTTTCAAAAGAAGGATATATTGAAAGCAATAAGAAAAATACCATAAAAAGAAAAAAACAGGAGAAAGTCGATATTTTATCTTTTGTTACTGAAGATAATTTTGAAATTTATGTTGGTAAAAACAGTAAACAAAATGAATATATAACTTTTAAACTTTCTAAGGGAAATGATTTATGGTTTCATGTTAAGAATTATCCGGGGTCTCATGTGCTTTTAAAAAATAACGGTTCTGAATTTTCCGAATCTGCAATATTAAAAGCAGCAGAGTATGCAGGATACTTTTCAAAAGATTCAAATGATAAAATAACAGTTGACTATACAAATATAAAATATGTAAAAAAGATACCGGGAGGAAAACCCGGAATGGTAACATATACTAACTACAAAACAATAATTGTAGCCAAGAAAAACGGAGAAGATTTAAATGATTAAAAATTTAACATTACTTTCAGATTTTTATGAATTTACAATGTCGCAAGGATATTTTGACAGTGGATTTAAAGATTCTGTTGTTACATTCGATATGTTTTTCAGAAAAGTGCCTGATAATGGCGGGTATGCTATTTTAGCAGGTTTGGAACAGTTTATCGAATATCTTTCAAATTTAAAATTTGAAGATGATGACATAGAATATTTAAGAAGTAAAAAAATATTCAGTGAGGAATTTTTAGAGTATCTTAAAAATTTCAAATTCGAATGCGATATATGGGCAGTAAAAGAAGGTACTCCCGTTTTTCCTAATGAGCCTTTGGTTGTTGTCAAAGGACCTGTCATTCAGGCTCAACTTATTGAAACAATGCTTCTTTTAACAATTAATCATCAATCATTGATTGCTACCAAAGCATCACGAATTGTTCGAGCCTCAAAAGGCAGGGCTGTCATGGAATTTGGTTCAAGACGTGCTCAGGGAAAAGATGGGGCAATCTATGGGGCGAGGGCAGCATATATCGGCGGATGTGTTGGAACATCATGCTCAATTACTGATAAAATGTTTAATATACCTGCTCTTGGAACTATGGCACATAGTTGGGTTCAAATGTTTGACAGTGAATATGAAGCATTTAAAACTTACGCAAGTATTTTCCCAAAAGATTGCACACTGCTTATTGATACTTATAATGTGTTAAAATCAGGGCTTCCTAATGCAATTAAAGTTTTTAACGAAATTGTTGTAAAAAAAGGATTCAGACCTAAAGGTGTCAGAATTGACAGCGGTGATATAACATATTTAAGTAAAAAAATAAGAGAAGAACTTGATAAGAATGGTTTTTATGATGTTAAAATCATTGCATCAAATTCACTTGATGAGATAATTATCAGGGATACATTGGACCAGGGCGCAAAAATTGATATTTTCGGGGTTGGCGAAAGGCTTATTACCTCAAAATCAGAGCCTGTTTTCGGTGGTGTTTATAAACTTGTATCTGTTTTTAAAGATGGCAAAGAAATACCGAAAATAAAAATCAGCGAAAATGTAGGTAAGATTACAAATCCGTCTTTTAAAAATCTTTACAGACTTTACGATAATAAAACAAAAAATGCTATAGCAGATGTTATAACACTTTTTGACGAAGAAATAGACGAAAATTCACCTTTTGTTTTATTCGACCCTGAATATACATGGAAGAAGAAAACCATAACAGATTTTAAAGCCGAAAAACTACTTGTTAAGATAATGGATAAGGGCAAACTTATATATAATGTTCCAAAACTTGATGATATAAGGGAATACAGCATAAATGAATTAGGAAGAATATGGGATGAGGTTAAAAGATTTGAAAATCCACATAAGTATTATGTTGATTTATCTGAAAAGTTATGGAAAATCAAACAAAATCTTTTAGAACAAAATTCAAAATAAAAGGAGTGTTAATTATGGAACTTAAAAAACAAATTTTAAACATTGTTGAAAAAGATGCGAAACTTTCAAACAATGAAATTGCAGTTATGCTTGGTACTGACGAACAAACTGTTGAAAAAATAATGAATGAATTTGAAGAAGAAAAAATTATTTTTGGTTCAAAAACTTTGATTGACTGGGATAAAATAGGTGACGACAGAGTTACTGCATATATAGAACTGAATGTTACCCCTGAACAAGGTATGGGATTTGAAAATATTGCTGATAATATCATAAGAGAATTCCCTCAGGTTTCCTCTGTTACACTAATGTCAGGCGGTTTTGATATTTTGGTTGAAATTGACGGAAACAGTATGAAAGATATAGCATTATTTGTTGCAGAAAAAATATCTCCAATGACAGGAATTATTTCAACAAAAACCCATTTTGTTTTAAGAAAATATAAACAAGACGGAATAATATTAAACAAGAAAAAGACTGATGAAAGAAGAGTGATTTCGCTTTGACAAATATTAAAGAACCAAAAGACTTTCTTTCAAATGTTGTAAAAAATATACCTCCATCAGGAATAAGAAAGTTTTTTGATATAGTAAATGAAATGGAGGATGCTATTTCTCTCGGGGTAGGAGAGCCTGATTTTGTTACACCGTGGCATATAAGAAACGCAGGCATTGAATCTTTAAAAGACGGTCATACATATTACACTTCCAACTGGGGTCTTATGGAACTTCGTGAAGAAATTGCTAATTGCTATTTAAGAAAATATAATATAAAATACAATCCAAAAAATGAAGTTTTTGTTACTGTAGGCGGAAGTGAAGCTGTTGATGCAGCAATTAGAGCCTTGATAGAAACAGGTGATGAAGTTTTAATTCCTGAACCTTCTTTTGTTTGTTATAAGCCATGTGTAAACCTTATAGGAGGAACTCCTGTTACAATAACCACAAAAGAAGAAAATAATTTTAAACTTACTAAAGAAGAACTTATAGAAAAAATAACAGATAAAACAAAACTTCTGATTTTATCATATCCAAACAATCCTACAGGCGCTATAATGACAAAAGAAGACCTTAAGGAAATAGTTGATGTAATAAAAGATAAAAACATAATGGTAATATCTGATGAAATTTACTCAGAACTTACATATGGTAAAGAACATGCATCTATTGCACAGTTTCCTGAAATGAAGGAAAAAACAATTGTTATTAACGGTTTTTCAAAATCTTATGCCATGACAGGATGGAGATTGGGCTATGCTCTTGGTAACAAAGATATAATCGGTGCTATGATTAAAATACATCAGTATGCTATAATGTCTGCTCCTACAACCAGTCAATATGCTGCCATAGAAGCGTTAAAATACGGAGACAGCGATATTGAAATGATGAAAAGAGAGTACAATGTAAGAAGACGTGTTTTAGTTGACGGACTTAACAAACTCGGTCTTTCGTGTTTTGAACCTCTGGGTGCTTTTTATGTATTCCCATGTATTAAATCAACAGGGCTTTCATCGAACGAATTTTGCGAAAAACTTCTTGAAAAAGAAAAACTGGCAGTAATACCGGGGAATGCATTTGGAGAATGCGGAGAAGGTTATGTAAGAATTTCTTATGCATATTCGCTTGATAAAATTAAGAAAGCGCTTAAAAAAATAGCGAATTTTGTAAATTATATAAAACAGGAAGCAAGGTAAAATATTATGGCTATAAATATTGTGTTGGTTGAACCTGAAATTCCACAGAATACAGGAAATATATCAAGAACTTGTGCAGCAATCGGAGCAACTTTACATCTTGTAAAACCTCTTGGTTTTTCAATAGATGAAAAGCAAGTTAAAAGGGCAGGGCTTGATTATTGGCATCTTCTTGATATTAAAGTGTATGAAAATATTGATGAGTTTATGGAAATCAATAAGGATAAACGAATGTATTTTGCAACCACAAAAGCGGATAAAACATATTGCGACATTGAATATGAAGATGATTCATTTATTTTGTTCGGTAAAGAAACTAAAGGACTTGATGAAAAACTAATTTTCGATAATATGAAATATGCAATGCGTATTCCTATGATTTCAGAAGCAAGAAGCCTTAATTTATCAAATGCAGTTGCAATTGTTGCTTACGAAGCAATGCGTCAACATAATTTTAAGGAACTGAAAAATACAGGTAAACTGACAAAATACTAAAAAATGTTAATAATTTAACATATTTTGTTGAATTTTTAGAAAAAATATAGTAGAATATTTAAAGTGTGATTAAAAACATATATTTATATTTTAAAATAAAGAAAAAATTTATGAGGTGATATTATGTTAAACAAAAAATCAGTAGAAGATTTACAAGTTAGCGGAAAGAAAGTTTTAGTTCGTGTGGATTTCAATGTTCCGCTTGATGAAAACAAAAATGTTACTGACGATAACAGAATTGTCGGTGCATTACCAACTATCAAATATTTAATTGACAACAATGCAAAAGTTATCCTTTGCAGTCATTTAGGAAGACCAAAAGGCGAATTTAATGAAAAATACAGTTTAAAACCTGTAGTAAAAAGATTAGCAGAACTTCTTTCAAAAGATGTTAAAATTGCAGAAAATGTTATTGGTCCTTCTGCTAAGAAACTTGCAAGCGAACTTAAAGAAGGGGAAGTTCTTGTTTTAGAAAATGTAAGATTCCACAAAGAAGAAACTGATAATGATAAAGATTTCTCTAAAGAATTAGCATCAATGGCTGATTTATATGTTAATGCTGCTTTCGGTACAGCACACAGAGCACACGCATCTACAGCAGGTGTTGCTGAATTTTTACCTTCAGCATGTGGTTACTTAATTAAAAAAGAAATCGATATTATGGGCAAAGCTTTATCAAATCCTGCAAGACCTTTTGTTACAATCTTAGGTGGTGCAAAAGTTTCTGATAAAATCGGTGTTATTACAAACTTAATTGAAAAAGTTGATGCACTTGTTATCGGCGGAGGTATGGCATATACTTTCTCTAAAGCATTAGGCGGAAGTATCGGCGATTCAATTTGCGAAGATGATAAAGTTGCACTTGCAAAAGAACTTATTAAAAAAGCAGAAGAAAAAGGTGTTAAACTTCTTTTACCTGTTGATAATGTTTGCGGTAAAGAATTCAGCAATGATACAGAAATTGTTCTTGCAGATGCAGGTAAAATTCCTGACGGATACCAGGGACTTGATATCGGTGAAAAATCAGTTGCTTTATTTGAAGAAACATTAAAAAATGCAAAAACTATTATATGGAATGGTCCTATGGGAGTTTTTGAATTTTCTAATTTTGCAAACGGGACAAAATCAATCGCTAAAATTGTTGCTGAAGCAGATGCTGTAACAATTATCGGCGGCGGAGATTCTGCAGCTGCAGTTGAACAACTTGGTTTTGCTGATAAAATGACTCATATTTCAACAGGTGGAGGCGCTTCTTTGGAATTCTTAGAAGGTAAAGTTCTTCCCGGAATTGATGTTTTGAATGATAAATAATAAGGAGGCATAAACCAATGAGAAAAATTTTAATTGCAGGAAACTGGAAAATGAATAAAACAGTTAGCGAAACTGTTACTTTAGTTGAAGAAATCACAAATAAAGTTACTGCACCTAATTGTGATGTTGTAATATGTGTACCTTATACAAGTTTAAACGATGCTGTTAAATTAACAAAAGGTACTCCTGTTAAAGTTGGTGCACAAAATATGCATTTTCTTGATAATGGAGCATACACAGGTGAAATTTCAGCAGATATGCTTTTAGAACTTGGCGTAACTTATGTTATTATCGGTCACTCTGAAAGAAGAGAATATTATAACGAAACAGATGAAACTGTTAACAAGAAAATATTAAAAGCAATAGAAAAAAACCTTATTCCTATTGTATGTGTTGGAGAAACATTACAACAAAGAGAAAATAACGAAACTTTAGATTTAGTTAAAGGCCAAGTTGAAAAAGCACTTTGCAATGTTTCTTTTGATGATATTAAAAAAGTTGTATTTGCTTATGAACCAATCTGGGCTATAGGAACAGGTAAAACTGCTACTTGCGAACAAGCAAACGAAGTATGTAAATATATCAGAGAATGTGTAAAAGACTTATATAACCAAGAAATTGCTGACGAAATCAAAATTCTCTATGGCGGAAGCATGAATGTTAAAAATGCAGACGAATTGTTGAAAGAGCCTGATATTGACGGTGGTTTAATTGGCGGAGCATCATTAAAATCAGAAGATTTTTCTAACATAGTTGACTTTTGTTAATTTGAAAGGATAAATTTATATGAAAAAACCTATAGCACTTCTTATCCTTGACGGATATGGGTATAATGAAACTGAAAAGGGAAATGCTATCCTTGCTGCAGGCGAAGGTAATATAAGCGGATATTTGAAAAAATATCCTAATACTCTTTTATCTGCAAGTGGTATGGATGTCGGACTTCCCGACGGTCAAATGGGTAACTCTGAAGTAGGGCATACCAATATTGGTGCAGGAAGAATAGTATATCAGGAACTTACAAGAATAACAAAATCTATTTCCGACGGAGATTTTTTTGAAAAGAAAGAGTTTTTAGATGCAATTAAAAACTGTAAAGATAATAACACAGCACTTCATTTAATAGGTCTGCTATCAGACGGGGGTGTTCATTCTCACAATAAGCATCTTTACGGGCTTTTAAAACTTGCGAAAGATAACGGACTAACAAGAGTTTATGTACATGCATTGCTTGACGGAAGAGATGTTCCTCCTTCAAGCGGAATTGATTATATTAAAGATTTAGAAGAAAAAATCAACGAAATAGGTGTAGGTAAAATAGCAACTATTATGGGTAGATTCTATGCTATGGACCGTGATAACAGATGGGAAAGAGTTCAAAAAGCGTATGATGCAATGGTTCTTCTAAAAGGAGATAATGCACCTGATGCTATAACCGCTATCGAAACATCATATAAGAATGAAGTAGTAGATGAATTTGTTGTTCCATGTGTGATTGACGGTGCTGAAGCAATCGAAGAAAATTCTTCTGTTATCTTCTTTAATTTCAGACCTGACAGAGCAAGAGAAATCACAAGAACTTTTGTTGATGAAAACTTTGACGGATTCAATAGAGAAAAGGGTTTCTTCCCTGTAAAGTATGTTTGCTTCACACAATATGATGCTACAATGCCTAATGTTTCCGTTGCATTCAAACCAGAGGAACTTGTTAATACATTTGGCGAAATTGTAAGCAAAAAAGGTTTAAAACAGTTAAGAATTGCAGAAACTGAAAAATATGCACATGTAACATTTTTCTTTAATGGCGGTAAAGAGGAAGTATATGAAGGGGAAGACAGATGTCTTATTTCATCTCCGAAAGTTGCGACTTATGATCTTAAGCCTGAAATGTCTGCATATGAAGTTAAAGATAATGTAATTGAACGTATCGAAAAAGATATGTACGATGTTATAATTCTTAATTTTGCAAACTGTGATATGGTTGGGCATACAGGTGATTTTGAGGCGGCTGTAAAAGCAGTAAAGGCTGTTGATGATTGTGTCGGTCAGGTTGTCGATAAAATTATCGAAAAAGGCGGAGTTGCTTTGATTACAGCTGACCATGGTAACGCTGACCTTATGTGGAATGAAGAACAGGGCGTTGTTACCGCTCATTCAACAAATCCTGTACCGCTTATTATCATAGGTGAAGACGATATTGAATTAAAAGAAGGAAGAATATCCGATTTATGTCCTACAATGCTTGATATTATGGGTATTGAAAAACCTGAAGAGATGACAGGAAATTCCTTAATTGTCAAATAAATTTTTAATAAAAAACTTGTAAAAATATTATATATATAGTATAATTATAATGTTGATATTATCCTAACTCAATTTAGGTTAATATACCAATCCGTACTAGCCGGGGAGTTAGCGGTGCCCTGTACCTGCAATCCGCTATAGCAGGGGTGAATATCATTATGAGGGTATTAATAGTGTGGCTGGTGTTTGTAAGTAGTGATGAAGATTTGGTCTTATGCAATACTGTGTTGTGAACCTCGTCAGGTCGGGAACGAAGCAGCGATAAGCAATTTCTAGTATGTGCCCTAAGGTCGCCGAATCCGAGCCGGCTGCAAAAGTTCCGCATATTATTGATATTCGAGTTTTGATTGTACGGTTTTTTGTTATTAAATATTCTCAAAATGGAGGTAAATATGGCATATCAGGCTTTATATAGAAAATGGAGACCGTCCGTTTTTGAAGATGTTGTCGGTCAGGACCATATTGTTGAAATATTAAAAAATCAAATAAATAATAAGAAAATAGCACATGCCTATTTATTTTGTGGTTCCAGAGGTACAGGTAAAACTTCAACTGCTAAAATTTTTTCAAGAGCAGTTAACTGTGAAAACCCTGTAAACGGAAACCCATGCAACGAATGTGATACTTGTAAAGGTATATTAAATAACAGTATTTTTGATGTTATTGAAATTGACGGTGCATCAAACAATAAGGTTGACGATATAAGAAATATAAGAGACGAAGTTGTTTATCCTCCTGCAAATGCAAAATATAAAGTTTATATTATAGACGAAGTTCATATGTTGACAACCGAAGCATTTAATGCGCTTTTAAAAACTTTAGAGGAACCTCCTCATTATGTTATTTTTATATTGGCAACTACTGAATTTCATAAAATACCGGCAACTATTATTTCCCGTTGTCAGAAATTTGATTTTAAGAGAATTACATATAATGACACAGCGATGCGTATAAGAAAAGTTGCAGAGGCTGATAATATTGATGTTACTGAATCTGCTGTAAAACTTATAGCAAAAGCTGCAGATGGCTCGTTAAGAGACGGCCTGAGTAAACTGGACCAATGCCTTGCACTTGGAATATCTAAAATAGATTATAAAAATGTTGCCAATATTATTGGTGCCTCTGACCCTGAATTCTTATCTGATTTTTGTGATTTGATTATTGATGAAAAATTAGGAGAAGCACTAAAAATGCTTGATAACGGTATAAATATGGGTATTGATACTATAAGGCTTTATACCGATGTTATTGATTATTTCAGAGATCTTATGATGATTAAAACATCTAATGATTATTCTCTTATAATAAACAATGAAAAAGAAGTTCTTGATAGATATAATACACAATGTGAAAAACTGACCTTACCAAGAATTCTTAAAATAATCGAAGTTTTATTTGAAGGCCAGAATATTGCAAAATACTCTGCATCACCGAAACTTTCGTTTGAAACAGTTCTTTTAAAAATAGCTTCTAAAAATACTGATACAGATATTAGTTCATTACTTGAAAGAATTTCAATTCTTGAAGAAAAAATCAAGAAACTTACTTCAAATAATGTTATAATTAAACCTGAAATCAAAAAAGAAGATATTGTAACAAAAGAAATTGAAACAGTACAGGAAGTTGACAATGAATTTGTATCAGAAGAAACAACGGAAGGCGAAATTGATACAGAAGAAAAAGCAGAAGATGAAGAATACAATTTTTCTATGGAGTATGATGAAGAAGAAAACAGTATAGAAGGTTATTCTATTCCTGATTTGGATTTTTTTGCTCCTGAAAATACACAGATTACAGACAAGCCTCTAGAAACCCAGGTTACTCAAGAAAAAGAAACTGTAAAAGAAGAAATAAAAGAACCTATAAAAAATAACAACAGTGAAGTTTTATCATATATAAAACTTAATTTTAAAGATTTTACTGTAAATATAGGAAAAAAAGATATAGCATTTGATAACATAATGTTATCTACTAAAATTTCTGTTGACGAAACAGGACTTGTATTTATTTTTGATAATAAAACAAAATTAGATATTGCAAGAAATAATAAGTATGATATTATTATAAAAGAGGCAATATCTGACACATATAATATTAACGTTTCTGTAAAGTTCCAAGGACTTACACTTATTAACGAAGATTCAGATAAGGAAGATCCGATTGATGATTTATTCAAACTTGCAGAACAAAATCAAATTATATTTAATTTAGAAAATTAGGAGTGAATTATTATGGCAAAAGGAAGATTCCCGATGGGCGGATTACCTGGGGGAAATATGAACAATATGATTAAGCAGGCACAAAAGATGCAGGAGAACTTAATTAAAGCACAACAGGAAATTGAAGAAGCGACATATGATATTTCTACAGGCGGAGGAGCCGTTAATTTAACAATAAACGGAAATAATCAGATAACAAAAATCTCAATAAACCCTGATGTTGTTGATCCTGGCGATGTTGAAATGTTAGAAGATTTAATAATGAGTGCTTTTAACGAAGCTGTTAAAAAAGTTGAAAAAGAAAAAACAGATAAATTAGGAAGATTAACCGGCGGAATGGGAAATCTGGGCGGTTTATTCTAATTCGGGGGAAATATGAATTATTTTGTAGCACCACTTGCAAAACTTATTGATGAATTTAATAAATTACCGGGTGTAGGTAAAAAATCAGCACAAAGACTGGCTTTTTACATTCTATCAAAAGATTATTCTTATGTTAAAAATTTTTCACAGGCTTTACTTGAGGTTAAAGAGAAGGTCAATTTTTGTGAGAAATGTTTTAATGTTACAGATAAAACTATATGTGATATATGTCATGACCCGAAAAGAAATCCGAATATAATATGTGTAGTTGAAAACCCGAAAGATGTTATTGCAATGGAAAATTTAAATGAATTCAAAGGTGTATATCATGTTTTGCATGGTGTTATAAGTCCGCTGAATGAAATTGGTCCGGATGATTTAAAGATTAAAGAACTTGTTGAAAGAGTCGCAAAAGGTGATGTTGAAGAAATAATTCTTGCAACTAATCTTAATGTAGAAGGTGAAACAACTGCAATGTATATTGCAAAACTATTAGGAAATTTCTGTAGTAATATTACAAGACTTGCTAATGGTTTGCCTGTTGGCTCTGATATTGAATATGCAGATGAAGGCACTCTTCTTAATGCATATGAGGGAAGGAGAAAGGTTTAAAAATAATGCAGACGAAAATTAAACTTGGAAAAAGTAAATCTATATCATTTTTAAAACTTCCTTTTGATTTTTTTGAAAATCATTTCCAGAAACTTTCTCCTGAAACTATTAAGGTGTATTTATACCTTACATATCTTTGTACACTGGGTGAAGTAGAAATAAACGAAACTGAAATTGCTAAAAAACTTGGTTTGACAAAAAAGGACATTACATTTTGTTATAATGAACTTAAAGAAAACAATTTAATGGTTCTGAATAAAGAAACCTCTGATTTTGAACTTATAAATCTTGTAGAATTTTATAAAAATTATTCAAAATCATCATTATCAGAATTAAAAAATGAAATAAAAGATAAAGTAAATAATATAAAACTTGAT
>JAZOMN010000188.1:0-2533 GCA_045654005.1 Clostridia bacterium | reverse complement strand
GCAAAGGCTAAATTGATAGGAATGTGATATATATGAAAATACTATTTGCCGCTTCTGAAGCATCTCCTTTTATAAAAGTTGGTGGACTTGGAGATGTTATGGGAGGCCTACCTAAAGAATTAAATAAAAAAGGTGTTGATGCAAGAGTAATTTTACCCTTGTATTCAGCTATTAAACCTGAACTTAGAAAGAAATTAAAATATGTAACAAACATTAATGTTAGCAATAGTTGGAGAAATAACTATTGCGGTATTTTTACGGCAAAGGTTGATAATGTTACTTATTATTTTATAGATAACGAACAGTATTTTAATCGTGAAAAAGTTTATGGCTCTTATGATGACGGGGAAATTTTCGCTTTTTTCTCAAGAGCAGTTCTGGATGTTCTTCCGGTTATTGATTTTATTCCTGATATCATAAATGCGAACGATTGGCATACTGCAATGATACCCGTATATCTTAATGCTTTCTACAGACAAAGAGAAGAATATAAAAATATAAAGACTGTACTCTCAATTCACAATATTGAGTTTCAAGGGAAATTTGACCCATATATTTTAGGACAACTTTTTGGGCTTGATGTGTCATATAAACCTCTTATGATGTATGACGGAGATGTTAATGTACTAAAAGCAGGTATAGAATCTGCCGATTTGGTTTCAACGGTTAGTAATAACTATGCAAATGAAATATTAAATGAAGAACATTCGTTTGGTCTTTGCCATATCTTAAATGCAAGACGAAATAAACTTCGCGGTATAATAAACGGTATTGATATAAATGTATTTAATCCTGCTACCGATAAGGATATAAAAACCAATTATGATATAAATCGTATGCAGAATAAAAGATTTAATAAAATTGACATTCAAAACGAAATGGCACTCTCACGCGAAGAGGATGTGCCGCTTATCGCTATGGTTTCAAGGCTTACAAAACAAAAAGGTCTTGATTTGTTCTATCCCGTAATGGATGAAATAGCAAATTTGCCTGTGCAGATTATTATTCTTGGTACGGGAGATGAAGAATATGAAAATATGTTAAGAGGTTGGGAATATAACCGTCACGATAAAATAAGAAGTGTTATTAAATTTTCTTCTTCTCTTGCTTCTAAAATATATGCAGGGGCTGATATTCTTCTTATGCCTTCAAAATCAGAACCTTGCGGTCTTTCTCAACTAATTGCAATGAGATACGGAACTATCCCGATAGTGCATACGGTCGGCGGTCTTAAAGATACCGTTATACCATATAACCCTGAAACAAAAGAGGGGGATGGTATTACTTTCCAAAGTTATGACAGTTACGATATGTTAGATGCGATAAAACGAGCTGTCAGTTTATATTATGATAAGAAAAACTGGAAAGTTTTAAGAAAAAATGCAATGTCAAAAGATGTAAGCTGGAACTATCCGGCAAAGCAGTATATAAATATGTACAAAGAACTAATTTAAGGAGAAATATATGAAAATCAGCACAAATTACTTTAAAGAAAAAATGGAAAAATATATCGAGTTAAATTTCGGTTGCGATTTAGCCTCTGCAGGAAAACGACAGGTATATCAGGCAGTTCTTGGTGTAACAAACGAAATTTTAGCAGAAAAAAGATATAATTTTAATAAAAAGGCAAACGAAAAAGAAGCAAAGCAAGTTTATTATATGTCAATGGAATTTTTGGTTGGTACATCTTTAAGAAATAACCTGTGGAATCTTGGCATAGAAGAAGATATAAGAAAAATGCTCAAAGAAAATAATTTCGATATAGAAGAATTATATGAAATGGAGCCTGATGCAGGACTTGGTAACGGAGGGCTTGGAAGACTTGCATCTTGCTATATGGATTCTTTGACAAGTCTTTCATATAAAGCAACAGGTTTTTCAATTAAATATGATTTTGGTATCTTTAAACAGGTTATTGTTGACGGATGGCAGACAGAGTTTCCTGACGACTGGATGGACCTTGGAGGCCATTGGCTTATTCCAAGAAAAGACGAAGCGGTTGAAGTTAAGTTCTTTGGCGATATAAATGAAATATGGACTGATAAAGGTCTTAAAACAGAACATGTAAACTATGTTCCTATTACTGCAACACCTTACGACCTTTTAATATCAGGATATGATATTGATGCTGTAAACACATTAAGACTTTGGGGCGCTAACAGTAAACAGGGTTTTGATATGGATCTTTTTGCACAGGGAGAACATGGAAGAGCGTCCGAACAAGAAGCTATTGCAAGTTCTATATCTAAGGTTTTATATCCTGCGGACGATAATTATAACGGTAAATCTTTAAGAGTTAAGCAACAGTACTTCTTTGTAAGTGCGTCTATGCAACAAATAACAAATAAGCATTTTAAGAAATATAATACTCTTGATAATTTAGCAGATAAAGTAATTATTCACATTAACGATACTCATCCGTCTTTATGTGTTCCTGAACTTATGAGAATACTTATGGATGACTATGGTTACCTATGGGATAAAGCATGGGATATAACCTGTAAAACATTAGCATATACAAACCATACTGTTA
>JAZOMN010000187.1:0-3540 GCA_045654005.1 Clostridia bacterium | reverse complement strand
TCTTTTTAGGGGATAGGAAAAAAGCTTCAGAATGGACAAACTTAGCCAAAGTCCTTGACTTTGGGTCACCCGAAGGCGTACTAAGTACGTCGAGTGGCTAAGTTTGTTCATAGCAAAAAGTATTAATTCCAAAGATTTTTTAGAAAAATCTTTACCTTAGCATTACAACCTCAAAAATTTTTAGGTGCTTACATATTGATATATCCCACTTTTTGCGGTCTGGAGTTTTTTAACATCCCCATTTTTGATTACTGAACTAAATCTGCAACTACTTTATTTATAAGTTTTCCGTCTGCTTTTCCTTTAAGTTCGCCCATAACTGCTTTCATAATAACACCTTTGTTTTTTGAAGCAATTTCAGCCGAGAATTTTTCAGTTATAATTTTTATTATTTCTTCTTCTGTAAGTTGTTTTGGAGCGTAACGGGATATAATATCATATCTATCCTGATATTCTTTTTTTAACTCTGCTCTTTCGTCAGGGCAGGTATCAATCTGCTCTTTTGCAGTTTTTAATTCTTTTAAAATTACTCTGTCACAAAGTTCTTCGGTTATATCCTCTCTTACACCTTCGTCAATAGCAACTTTTTTAACTGCTGCAATAAGACCTGATACAACATCTTTTAAAAATTTGTCCTTTTCTTTCATGGCTTTAATCATGTCTTGTCTTAAAATTTCAATTGTCATATTAATTCCTTCTTTCTCCTATAAGAATATTATTCTCATAATTTGTTATTTTTACTTTTATTATTTTATCTTTTATATTTTCTTCCGATTTAAGATATATTGGAAGATAATTTTTTGTATGTCCCATAAAATATCCGTCTTTTGATACGCTTTCAACAAGAATTTCAACTTCTTTTTGAAGATGCTTTTGTTCAAATTCCTTTTGCTTCTCAGAAGATATTTTAATTATTTCCTTGCTTCTTTTTTCCTTAATTTCAGGGGATATCTGATTATCCATCAAAGCGGCTTTTGTACCCTCTCTTATTGAGTATTTAAAAGTGTGAATCTGATAAAAAGGAATAGAGCCTATAAACTCTTTCGTTTTATTAAATTCTTCTTCCGTTTCGCCTGGAAAACCGACTATTAAATCAGTAGTAATCGCACTGTCGGGAAATTCTTTTAATATCTTATCGCATATACTTTTATAAAATTGCGAGTCATATTTTCTGTTCATTCGCTTCAGGGTTTCGTCACATCCGCTTTGTAAGGATATGTGGAAATGGTGGCAAACTTTAGGTAAATCTTTTAGTGCATAAATAAACTCGTCAGTAAATGCATTAGGCTCAATGGAACTTAACCTTATTCTTTTAATACCCTCTATCTCGTGAATTTTTTTAAGCAGTGTTAAAAGGTCGCAATTTTTAAGATCTTTTCCGTATGAACAAATATGAATTCCTGCAAGTACAATTTCTAAAAAACCGTTCTTGGAAAGACGCAAACACTCGTTATAAATATTTTGAGGGTCACGGCTTCTTATTCTTCCTCTTGCATAAGGAATAATGCAGTATGAACAAAAATTGTTGCATCCGTCCTGTGCTTTTATAATTGCCCTTGTTTTAGACTCAAACAAGGTTATTTCCATATCTTCATAATCTTCTTTATCAACCGGTGTAACAATATTTTCTTTTGTTTTTTTTGATATAAGTTCATAGGCTTTTAACTTGTTTTTTGTGCCGATAACTATGCTTACACCCTCGATTTTTTCTACCTCTTTTGGCGACATCTGTGCAAAACAACCGCAAACAGCAATAACAGCGTTTTTATTTTTATTATACGCGCGCCTTATCATTTGCCTTGATTTTCTGTCACTAAGATGCGTAACTGTGCAGGTGTTTATAAGATAAGCATCGCAAGGTTCAGAAAATTCTCCTGTTTCCCAACCGTTATTTATAAATATTTCTTTAATGGCTTCAGTTTCATATTGATTAACTTTACAGCCTAATGTGCAAAATCCTATTTTCATTAAGGTTCCCTTTCTGTTAAATTTTTGTAAAAATTCCTTTGTTGGTATTGACTAATTAAATATTTTATTGTAACATCAAAGTATAAATTATTGGAGGTATTATGTTATGAAAGAAATTAAAATTTTATTAAGTTCAATCAATGATGTTAAAAAATTCGTTAATTTAGTAAGCAAGTACGACTTTGATGTTGACCTTGTTTCTGACAGATATGTTGTTGACGCAAAGTCTATTATGGGTATATTCTCTCTTGATTTGTCAAAAGAGATTAAAGTTCAGATTCATTCAGATTCTTGCGAAGAATTTGTAAGCGAATTAAAACCATTTGAAGCGTAAAACAGGCGTTAAACTTGCCTGGATTGAACGAAAAAAACCACTCGACGTATCTTAATACGCCTTCGGGCTTACGGGAACAAACTTTAAAAAAAGTTTGTTCCTTTTTTTCGTCCAATCCAAACAATTTTTCCTGCCTGTTTGGTTTTGCATTTTTTAATTCCATAAATTCCGGAAGGAATTTATACCTTCATTTCGCATTTCGCACTTCGTATTTCGCATTAAAATTTATTTTTCGGGCAAGTTTTAATACATATCCCGCAAACTGACCCTCTGCCGATATGCTGATATGCTTTTTTCATATAATCCGAGCAGGATTTTCGATCAATCCCTGCCTCGCTGATTGCCATTGCAGGGCATTTATTTATACAGATTTTACATTCGCCGCATTCATTTTCAGCTATTTTATTTTCTGCTTTTAAGTCAAGGTTTGTAAATACTGTTCCAAGCCTTATCATAGAGCCGTGCTTTTTACTTATAAAAAGACTGCTTTTTCCTATATATCCAAGACCTGCTAAAACTGCACCCTTTTTATGTGAATATTCTCCACAGAGGCTTGTGCTTCCGTTTACTGTCTGTGAAGCGGGGATAGAAAAATAGTTATATCCCGCCTTGTCAAGATATATTCCTGTCTTAAGCGCAATCCTGTCAATAAAAGCATTGACCGTTCTGTAATGGTGAAAATATGTGTAGGTGGGGGCATCGTCAATTTCTTTTAAAATATCGTAAGACATTTTAACATAAAAGGATATTCCGTTTTTATATCCTTTAAAATCATCATTAAAAAATCCAACTTCAAAAGCGCCCCAGTCAAGTATTTTTTGTTTAAGGTCGTATAATATATCCATAGTTTATTTCTCCACTAAGAAAGTTGCTTCCATATCTGCTGTGGATAGCGCAAAAGCGAGAGGATACTGTGAAAAAGCATTCGATATGTTTCTTTGGTCTTCTGTGCCTGAAAATCCCATGTGGTATCTTATTGCAAACGCTTCTTCTCTTGTAAGTTTCATAAACCCTGTAATAATATAAACGCTCTTTTCGCCATGTCCGTAGGGAAGAGAATCGTCAAAATCATAAGACGGAACCTGAATCCATTTTCCTGTTTCGTCCTTTACATTTCGAAAACTTTTTTTATAACAGTTGATTTTACATAAATCGTGCAGTAAAGAAACAATTGCTATTGTTTCTTGGGAATAGGAGATACCGCATTTTTCTTTAATGAACGGGCGGTCAAGATACTC
>JAZOMN010000186.1:0-6706 GCA_045654005.1 Clostridia bacterium | reverse complement strand
TTTCAGGCATTCGTCTAAAACTTCTTTTGACGATAAATCGAGGTGATTTGTAGGCTCGTCCATTATAAGAATATTACCTTTTCTTATTTTCATAATAGCAAATTTAAGTTTTGCTTTTTCGCCTCCGCTTAACATTCCAACCCTTTTAAAAACATCTTCTCCGCTTAAAAGAAGGCTTCCTAACACGTTTCTTGCATCTAACTCGGTTGCAATATCCGTTTTGTCCATAACTTCGCCCAAAAGGGTATTGTTATTGTTAAGAGAATGGTTTTCCTGCTCAAAATAGGATATTCTTATATTTTTACCCCATTTTATTTTGCCTTGATACTGTATTTTATTAATAAGTGCTTTTAAAAACGTTGTTTTCCCGACACCGTTTGCACCTACTATTGCAATTTTTTCGCCTCTTTTTACACTAAAATCAGTATTGGATACAAGGGGAGTTGTGCCAATATTTAATGATAAATTTTCAACTTCTAAAAGTTCGAAAGAAGGGTCGTAATCAAATGAGAACTGAAGAGAAATTGTTTTTAAATATTCTTTTGGATTTTCAATTAACTCTAATCGTTCAAGTGCTTTTTCTCTGCTTTTTGCACTTTTTGCAGTTGATGCTCTTACTTTGTTTTTCGCAATGTAATCTTTTAAAGATTCAATTTCATTTTGTTGCTTTTCATATTCTTTTGTTAAAAACGAAATCATATTTTTTTTCGTCTCTGCAAACTGTGTATAATTTCCCGAATATCTTTTTAAATTGCCTTTGTATATTTCAAAAATACTTGTAACTGTTTTATCTAAAAAATATCTGTCATGAGATACCATTAAAATTGCGCCTTTATAAGAAGCCAGATAATCTTCAAGCCATTTTAATGTTTTAAAATCAAGATGGTTTGTAGGTTCGTCAAGTATTAAAAGGGCAGGTTCTTTAAGGAGTAATTTGCATAGTGCAAGTCTTGTTTTTTCTCCTCCTGACAGATTATTTACTTTCATATTGTAATCCTTGTCAGAAAAACCCATTCCGTTTAATACAGTATTTATTTTAACCTCAATATTGTATCCGTCTTTTGCTTCAAAATATGTTTGTAGGTTGGCATATTTTTTGTTTATATCGTTAAGTTCTTTTTCGTCTTTTATAAAAGAAATTTTATTATAAATATCTTTGAGTTCTTTTTCAATGTTTAATAGGTCAAAAAAAACTGAACGCACTTCTTCTATGATAGTTTTACTTGTTTCAAATTCAGGATTTTGTTTAAGATAACCTATTTCATTATTGTGGTAAATTATATCACCCTCGTCATAGGAAAGATTTTTTGTAAGAATGTTAAGAAGGGTTGACTTACCGCATCCGTTTGCGCCGATTAAGCCAATCCTGTCGTTATCTTCAATTTTAAAATTGATATTTTCTAAAATAATCTCCCCGGAGAATGTTTTTAGTAAATCTTTAACTTCAAGTATCATAATTAATCCTTTTAGCTTTATAAATTTATCGAAAATTTGTAGGGGCGGATGCTATCATCCGCCCGCAATATTTTTTGTTATATCAATACATTTTATCTGTCTTTTAATTTAGTATATGGAATTCTTTTGCATACATTTTTATACGCAGGACGAATAATTCTTCCGCCTGTAATATGTTCTTCCAAAATGTGAGCACACCAGCCTACAATTCTTGATACAGCAAAAAGAGGAGTGCAAAGTTCAGTAGGGATGCCTAAAAGTTCGTAAACAAAGCCTGAATAAAGGTCAACATTTGCACATATATCTTTGTCCTCGCCTTTAATCTTTTTGAATGCTTTAGGACCAAGTCTTTCAATGGCTTCGTAAACTTTGAATTTTTTAATTTCTCCTTTTTCTTGTGCAAGTTCTAAGGCTTTTTCTTTTAAAAGAACTGCACGAGGATCGGAAACGGTATAAACCGCATGGCCTAATCCGTATATAAGTCCTGATTTATCAAAAGCATCTTTAGTAAGAATTTTTGTAAGATAATCTTCTATTTCTTCATCACTATCCCAGTTTTTTACATTCTTCATTAAATCTTCTGCCATAGATGTAACTTTAAGATTTGCTCCGCCGTGTTTGGAACCTTTTAACGAGCCTATTGCGGCAGCAACTGCAGAATATATATCTGTACCTGTAGAGGATACAACATGAGTTGTAAAGGTAGAGTTATTACCTCCGCCGTGTTCTGCGTGTAATATAAGCATTAAATCTAAAATATCTGCTTCAAGTTTTGTAAATTTGTTGTCAGGTCTTATAAGATGTAAAAAGTTTTCTGCAGTAGAGTATTCAGGTTTAGGCGTGTGTATATATAAACTTTTATTGTCGAAATAATGCGCTTTTGCCTGATAACCGTACGCTGCAAGTGTTGAAAATTTAGCAATAAGACCTATTGATTGTTTTAAAACATTAACAACAGAATTATCCTCTGCATTTTCGTCATACGAATAAAGAGCAAGAACACTTCTTGATAATTTTATCATAATGTTTTCGCAAGGAGTTTTTAAAATAGTGTCTTCAGTAAATCCGTCGGGCAGAGGACATAAAGTTGCAATTAAGTCTTTGAAATCTTTTAATTGCTCTTTATTGGGAAGTACACCAAAAAGAAGAAGAAAAATAACTTCTTCAAAACCGTGTCTGTTATTGCTTTGTATATCTTCAACTATATCATTTAAATCTATTCCTCTGTAACGGAGTTTTCCGGGGATTGCAATTTTTTCGTTTTCTTCCATAATATATCCCGTTACATCGCCGATGGAAGTAAGACCAACCAGAACACCTGTACCGTTAGAGTTTCTTAGACCTCTTTTAACATTATACTGTGTGTATTTTTCCTGAGGAATTTTATCTTGAATGGTAGATATAGATGATAATTCGCTTAAATATTTTGATGTGTTTTCATTGTTTTTAAAATCCATAAGTATTTTTCTTGTCCTTTCATAATATATATATACATATAATAATACAACAATTAATACAATATGTCAATTTTTTTTGGAAAAAAGGTGCAAAAAAATGAAGAAAAGAAAAATAAATCTTGCAAAAAAATATTTTTATCTGTTTATTCCGTTTTTTAATTTATTTTTAATAATTGCTTTTAGTTCTATGTTTTCGGGGCAAAATTCGTATGTTTTAAATAAAAATATTACTAATGATAAAAATATAAAAAATGAAAGAATTGTATCTGTTTACTTTCATACTCTGGATAAAGTTGATAAAATAGATTTAGAGGAATATCTGATAGGTGTATTACCTGCAGAGATGCCTCCGTCTTTTAATTTAGAGGCCCTGAAAGCACAAGCAGTTGCTGCCCGTACTTTTATTATCAACAGAGAGGGAGTAACTGATGAAAAGCATAAAGGTGCAACTGTTTGCACTGATTCAACACACTGCAAAGCGTATATATCAGAAGAAGATGCCGATAAAAAATGGGGTATTGAGTGGGATAAAACTTATAAAAATAAAATAAAACGTGCAATTGATGAAACAAGCGGAATGATTGTAACCTATGAAAATGAGCCTATTTCTGCTGTCTTTCATTCAACAAGCAGCGGGAAGACGGAAAACTCAGAGGATGTGTGGCAAAACGCTTTGCCTTATTTAAGGAGTGTAGAAAGCGAAGGGGAAGATAAATCTCCAAGATTTAAGTCGATTGAGGAAATAAGTATTGAAGAGTTTAAACAAAAGATAAAATCACTTGATAAAGATGCTTCTTTTGTGAGTGATAAACAAAACTGGATCGGAAATATTACATATAATGAATCGGGCAGTGTAAAAACGATTTTAATCGGTAACAAAGAATTTAAAGGAACGGATATACGAACTCTGTTCGGTTTAAGGTCTGCGAATTTTAAAATATCAATAGATGATAAAGTAACTTTTAGCGTAACGGGTAACGGACACGGCGTAGGAATGAGTCAGTATGGAGCAAATCACGCTGCCCAAAACGGATATACTTATGATCAGATTTTAAAAAAATATTACTCAGGGGTAGAACTTTCTAATATGTATAATATTTAGAAAAAATGGATATTCTAAACTTGGGAGGAATATTTTATGGATAAATTTTTAAAGGTACTTAAGAATTATTATATTGTTTTTTCGGTTTGTCTTTTATGTGTTCTTGTTGCAGGTATTTTGTTTGGTGTAAAATATTATAACGAGTATAAGGCTCGTAAAATAGCACTTGCACCGCCAAGAGAAGTAGAGATTTATACACCGCCTGTTTCAAAAAATGAGACAGAAATAAAAAAAGAAGAGAAAAAAGAAACGAATGTAAAAACGGTAGAAAAAAAGAAGGCTGAAAAAACTGTTGAAGTAATGGCGCCAAAGTTATCGAGTGAATTTAATATAATAATGCCTGTTTCGGGAGATATATTAAAAGAGTTTTCAAAAGATAACCTTGTCTGGTCGAATACTTTTGGTGATTACAGAACACATAACGGTATAGATATAAAAACAAAAAGAAGCGAAGCGGTTTTTTCGGTATCTGACGGCATAGTTGAAAACGTCTATTCGGATTCGCTTGAGGGAATTGTAATAGAGATAAATCATAATAACGGATTTAAAAGTATATATAAAAACTTATCGAGCGATAAAATGGTGAAAAAAGGTGAAAGTGTAACTGAAGGGCAGGTTATAAGCGGGGTAGGAGAAACAGCGATATTTGAAGCAGCTGACGGCGAACACCTGCATTTTGAACTGAAAAAAGATGATGTGTTTGTTAATCCGCTTGAATATGTGAGGTAGCGTTTAATAGAGAGTGATATTCCGTCTTTGACGGAGTGGTATTTTTGATAAATCAAAAGTGTTATTGAAATCTTTGATTTCAGTGATATTACATTTGTTCCTTTAACTTGCCGAAGGCAAATACCACTGTCTGTAGGACAATATCACTTACAAAGTAAATAACACTTGTTCCACAAGGAACAAATATAACTGAAAAAGCGACTTGTTATTACAAGTCGCTTTTTCTGGAGCGGAAGACGAGATTCGAACTCGCGACGTTCACCTTGGCAAGGTGACGCTCTACCACTGAGCCACTCCCGCATCACTTTTACTATATTATCATACTTTTATTTAAAAATCAAGTCTTTTTTAAAAAAAAATTCAGGGCAGATAAAATTATCCGCCCTTTTTAATATTTTATTAAAATTTCATATCAGAGGGGAAGGGTGCGTCAAAAATCATTTCCTCGTTTGTTAAAGGATGGTTTAATTTGATTTTTTTGCAATGAAGAAGAGTTTTTTCTCCTTTTTCAAAAGCTCCGTACAGACTATCCCCGAAAATCGGTGTTCCAAGTGATGATAAATGCACTCTTAACTGGTGAGTTCTACCTGTCAAGGGGTTTAACTTTACAAGAGTTAAATTATCCTTTTCTTTGACGACTTCATAGTCTGTAATCGCTTCTTTCCCTAAGGGGTTAACCTCTCTTAATATTCCTGACCCATCAACTCTTTTTATTGGCAAATCTATTCTTCCTGATTTGTTTTTAAGAGTATTTATACATATTGCATAATATTCTTTTTTAATCTCTTGTTTCTGCATTTTAAAAGATAATTTTTGAGCAGACAATTTATTTTTTGCCACTATAACTATACCCGAGGTATCACGGTCTAAACGGGTAATAACCCTGAAAGTAAAATTTTTATCTTTATAAAGGTTCATTACACCGTTTGCCAGCGTATCGGTGTAGTGATTTAAAGAAGGATGGGTAGGCATATTTCTTGGTTTGTTTATTACAAGTAAATCTTCATCTTCGTACAGAATATCGAGTGGAATATCACTTGGAATTATTTTATTGGAATTTTCATCATAAAGTCTTATTTTAAGAATATCGCCTTTGCTGACTTTCTTTGTTACAAACGCCTTATTGCCGTTTAACGTAATTCCATCAGCGTAATTTTTTAGTTTGGTTAAAACTTTATTTGAAATATCAAGTTCCTTTTTCAAAACGCTTTTTATTTCAAGGCCAAAATATTCTTCTTTTATCTTAACTTCAATCTCTTTCATTTATCTCACCGTATTTTATTATATTTGTTTTTTTAAAAAAGTCAAATTATTCTAAATCAAAACCGCAAGTATCAACATTAGATGTGTTGTTTGCGTTGTAGCAACAGCAATTACAGTTACAGGAATTATTGCATCCGCACTTTTTATTGATTATGCAGTAAATGAAGAATAGGAAACTTAATAGAACTGCAGCAATCAAGCCGAATAACAAACCTATTAAAACAGCGCTTAATGTGCTTGTTGCAACAAGAGTTATAGATAGTATTACAAGAACTAATGCAATAGTTAAGATTGAAGTTACTACTATAATACCGCTATACTGACATAAACATTTTGATAATGCTTTTTTTCTGTTTGAAGGCAGAAGCAAAAGAATAATTATGATTGCTAAAATAATCGCTGCAATTACTGCAAAGTAAGGAATAACAGCAAGTACATTTGTTAAAATGCCAAGATTAAATACGACTGCGAAGGCTATGCCTATAATCGCACTTAAAACAAGGATAATATATTTATATATATTGTTATTACACATAAAAATCACCATTTTTAAAATATATTCTGGAATTATAAGCGATGTTCTAAAATAAATTTTAAACATCGCTTTTTCAGGGGATAGGAAAAAAGCTTCAGAATGGACGAATTTAGCCAAAATCTTTGATTTTGGGTCACCCGAAGGCGTACTAAGTACGTCGAGTGG
>JAZOMN010000185.1:0-6898 GCA_045654005.1 Clostridia bacterium | reverse complement strand
GAGCTGAAAATGGCTGTAGAGCTTGGTGTCGGTACCGTTGTTGTTGATAATATTTATGAGCTTGAGGCTTTGAATAAAATTGCCGGAGATTTCGGCAAAAAAGCGGACGTTATGTTCCGTATCAAACCCGGAATTGATGCTCATACACACGATTTTATAATGACAGGTCAGATAGATTCAAAATTCGGGTTTGCATTAGAAAACGGCGAAGCATTTGATATTATAGAAAACATTAAAGAATGTTCAAACATTGATTTTGTCGGCGTTCACTGTCATATAGGTTCTCAGATTTTTGACATAGACCCTTTTTGCAAAACTGCGGAAGTTATGTTAAACTATATCGCTGATATCAAAGAAAGATTTGGTATTGAAATAAAAGAATTAAATCTCGGTGGTGGATTCGGTATCAAATATACTAAAGACGATGATCCGATTGAATATGGAGAATATATAAAACAGGTTGCAAAAGTTGTTGACAAGGTTTGTAAAGATAAAAATATTGCAAAACCTAAAATACTAATGGAACCGGGCCGTTCAATAGTTGGAGAAGCAGGTATTACTTTATATACTGTCGGTGCGGTAAAAGACATAAAAGGTGTAAGAAAATATATTTCTATCGACGGCGGTATGGCTGATAATCCGCGTTACGCATTATATGAAGCAGAATATTCTATAATGATTGCAAACAAAGCAAAAAATGCATCGGAAGAAAAAGTTACTGTTGCAGGAAAATGTTGCGAATCAGGAGATATTATAGCAAAAGATATAATGCTTAATAAAACACAAGTCGGTGATATTTTATGTGTTTTCTCAACAGGAGCATATAATTTTTCAATGGCAAGTAATTATAACAGAATTCCGCGTTTACCTGTTATTATGATAAAAGACGGACAGGATAAACTTATAGTAAAAAGAGAAACTTACGAAGATATTATCAAAAACGACTTAATTTAATAGATGGCTTGCCCTCATAGTTAAATGGATATAATAGCCCCCTCCTAAGGGGCAGTTACAGGTTCGATTCCCGTTGAGGGTGCCAAGGTAAAAAATCCTGTCGAGTAATCGACAGGATTTTTACTTTGTATTATTCAATTTTCAATAAAAAAACGCATTTACCAAATTCTCACTATATTTTAATTACATTCAGCATTAAGTGGTCCTGCAAGTTCTTTAAGATAGAATAGTTTTCCTGGCATTGTAGGTATAAATGAAAATGTAATATTCATTTACGGAATTTTTAATTAAACTTATAAGAGGCGGAAATACACTTAGTAAAAAAGTGTTATTATCAGATCAGTCAAGAAACATTGCAAACAATTCAATGAGTGAACTTATCTGTGATTTTATGAAAGAAAATATATATAACTCTATTACATTAAAAGATATATGTACCCATTTTCTCATAGGAAAAACCCAACTATGTCAAATATTTAAAGACAGTACGGGAAAAAGCCCTATGGAATATTATGTTGAATTAAAGATAAAAGAAGCAAAAAAACTTATAAGAGACAATTCATATTCTGTAAGCCAGATTTCTGAAATGCTTAGTTATTCTACAATACATATTTTTTCACGGGCATTTAAAAAGTCGGTTGGCATGTCACCAACCGACTACGGAAAAAGCATAATATAATTATTTATTCAGTTTTTCCAAATCGTTTTTCCGGATTTCAACCCTTCTTACTTTACCGCTTATTGTTTTAGGAAGCTCTTCTACGAACTCAACAATTCTTGGATATTTATAAGGAGCAGTATGTGTTTTAACATATTCCTGAATTTCTTTTTTGAGTTCCTCTGTCCCTTCGTTGCCTTTTACAAGAACGATTGTTGCCTTAACAATCTGACCGCGCACTTCATCAGGAACAGGAGTAATCGCACATTCAAGAACATAAGGAAGTTCCATAATAACACTTTCAATTTCAAAAGGACCTATACGATAACCCGATGATTTAATAACATCATCAATACGGCCAACATACCAAAGGTATCCATCTTCATCCATCGTTGCCTGGTCTCCGGTATGATAATATCCGTCGTACCATACTTCTTTGGTCTTTTCGTCATCTAAATAATATCCTGTAAATAAACCGCAAGGAATATCATCTTTTACACGGATACATATTTCACCTGGCTCACCTGTTTTCCACTCATTTCCGTCCACGTCAAGAACAACCACATCGTAAAGTGGACTTGGTCTTCCCATTGAACCGATTTTCGGTGTAGAGCCAACAAAGTTTGCGATAGAAAGTGTTGTTTCAGTCTGACCAAATCCTTCCATAATGGTAAGACCTGTTGCTTTTTTAAACTGATTGAACACTTCTGGATTTAACGCTTCGCCTGCCGTAGTTGCATACTCGATAGAAGAAAGGTCATATTTTGACAAATCTTCCTTTATAAAGAATCGGTACATTGTAGGCGGAGCACAGAATGTTGTAATATTATATTTTGCAAACATTGGCAATATATCTTCTGAATGGAATCTATCAAAGTCATAGGTAAATATTCCTGCTTCACATAGCCACTGACCGTATAATTTGCCCCAAAGCGCTTTACCGCAACCTGTATCAGAAATTGTAAAATGAAGTCCGTCAGGATTTACATTATGCCAGTGTTTTGCTGTTGGATAATGACCTAAAGCGTATTTATATGAATGTGTTGCAATACGAGGATAACCTGTTGTGCCTGATGTAAAGATCATAAGCATCGGATCATTACCGCAAGGCGTATTTTCTGTACGATTATAATGAGTGCTGAAACGTTCCATTTCAAGATTAAAGTCATTCCAACCGTCTTTTTTACCACCCACAAGAATTTTAATCATATCAGGATAATTTGCTGCCGCCTTTTCTGCTTCACAAGATACATCTCCATCTGCAGTACATACAATCGCTTTAACCTTTGCAGCCTTATATCTGTAATCAAAATCATGTTCCACAAGCTGATTAGTAGCAGGAATTGCAATTGCTCCGATTTTATGAAGCGCAAGCATTGAGAACCAGAATTGATAATGCCTCTTTAATACAAGCATTACTTTATCGCCTTTTTTGATACCAAGAGATTCAAAATAATTGGCAGTTTTAGAAGAATACTTTTTCATATCACTAAATGTAAATCTTCTGTCAGTCTTATCATTTCCAACCCACATCATCGCAAGTTTTTCAGGATTTTTTTCTGCTATAGCATCAACACAGTCAAATGCAAAGTTGAAAGTATCCTCATTTTTAAATGTAATACCGTTAAAGACGCCGTTTTCATCATAAGATGATTCAATAAATTTATCTGCAACAGTTTCAGATTTTTCTTTTTTAGTCTCTGTCTTTGAAGAAACAATAGGCGCTTCAGGATATTCTTCACTAAAATGACCGTCCTGTGGATTTAAAACAACCGCATGGAATTCACAACCGCCCTCTGAAGCTGCAATCATACCATGAGGAATAATACTGTTATAGAAAATAGAATCTCCTTCATTTAAGATATCTATATGATTACCAACCTGAACTTTAAGCGAACCTTTAACAATAACGTCAAATTCCTGTCCGTTATGAGAACTTAACTTAATAGGCTGATTTTGCTCCTCGGGAAGATAAGGAAATTTAACTAAAAAAGGTTCTGCAAGTTTTTCTTTAAACTTTGGTGCAAGGTTGTTATATTCAATTCCGTGTTTCTTTAGAATTTTAAGACCTTCCCCTTTTCTTGTAATAGAAAAAGATGTAAGGGTTGTACTTGTACCTTCTAACAAATCAACAACTTCAACGCCACAGGCTTTTGCGCATTTATAGATAAATGTAAAACTAAAATCAGTTTCACCTTGTTCTAAAACTTTATAGTCTTCTTCTGATACACCTGTAAGTTTTGCAAGTTCTTCCTGTGTGTATCCTTTCGCTTCTCGCAAGTCTTTAATTCTGCCTGCGACTTCTTTCAAACTGTAATCCATTGTTTTGTCTCCTTTCATTTTGACAAATAATTATGTGGTTACTAATTTGAATAAAACAAAAACCCGTCTCAAAAAATTTTGAGACGAGTTATTATAACCCCCGGTACCACTCAAATTACGGAAAATAATTCCCGTCACTTTCCGGACTCTACCAAGCCCTTTGCTTTTACGCAGCATTACGGAAGGAGTCTACTAAGTTTAACTTTTCGGTCCTTCGACTCAGAGGTGATAAGTCATTGGAAAGTTCAGCCATTGCCTCGCACCATACGGCAATTCTCTTAAGACCTTCCAATCCGACCGTCCTCGTCACAGTCGTTCTTTGTGATATTCAAACTTATTTTAATTATACTCCGCCAGTAAAATTTGTCAATAGTTTTTTAAAAATTAACTTATTTTTTTAAGCCTAATTTTTCAATAGAATCTTCACGCATTTTATATTTAAGTATTTTACCTGCAGCATTCATAGGAAACTCATTTGTAAATATAAAATACCTTGGTACTTTATGCCTTGCTATTGATGCATTACCAAACTCTTTCATTTCGTTTTCATCAGCGGTTTCTCCTTTATGAAGAATAACCCATGCACAACATTCTTCTCCATATCTTTCATCAGGAACACCGACTACTTGAACATCACGAACTTTTGGATTTGTAAGATAAAACTCTTCAATTTCTCTTGGATATAAGTTTTCGCCACCACGGATAATCATATCTTTTAAACGACCTGTTACTTTGTAGTATCCGTCAGGCGTTCTCATACATATATCCCCTGAATGAAGCCATCCGTCTTTATCAATTGCCTGAGAAGTTGCTTCGGGCATTTTATAATATCCTTTCATAATATTAAAGCCTCTTGCAACAAATTCTCCGCTTTCTCCATCAGGCAGTTCTTCCCCTGTTTCCGGGTCAATAATTTTACATTCAATACCCGGAAAAGCACTTCCGACTGTTTCGACACGGTGGTCTATATCTTCGTTTACTTCACCCATTGTACATCCCGGAGATGCTTCGGTTTGCCCGTAAACAGATATTATTTCACGCATATTCATTTCTTCAGCTGCACGGCGCATTAAATCAGCAGGACAGTTAGCACCTGCCATAATTCCTGTTCGCATATATGAAAAGTCTGTTTTTGCAAAATCGGGATGATTAAACATTGCAATAAACATTGTTGGAACACCGTTAAAACAAGTTATCTTTTCGTCATTCACACAAGCAAGAGACGATTTTGGCGAAAAATAAGGTATAGGACTAAGTGTTCCACCATGAGTCATCATAGATGTCATTGAAAGCACCATTCCGAAGCAATGGAACATAGGAACCTGAATCATCATACGGTCAGCCGTTGATAAATCCATTCTATCTCCGATAGTTTTACCGTTATTAACGATATTTCGGTGTGTAAGCATAACTCCTTTTGGAAATCCTGTTGTTCCCGAAGTGTATTGCATATTACAAACATCATCAGGTTTTACAAGTGAAGCACGTCTTCTTACTTCTTCACGAGGAACAAGTGAGGAACGAGTAAGCATTTCCTCCCATGTAAGACATCCGTCCATAGAAAATCCAACAGTAACAACATTTCGTAAAAATGGTAATGTTTTGGAATATAACGGTTTGCCCGGCTCTAAAGTTTTAAGTTCAGGGCAAAGTTCAGAAATAATCTCTTTATAATTTATATCTTTACAATACTCAATCATTACTAACGTATGAGTATCTGACTGTTTCAGAAGATATTCAATTTCATGAATTTTATATGCTGTATTAACAGTAACTAAAACCGCGCCGATTTTTGTTGTTGCCCAGAATGTAATAAACCACTCGGGAACATTTGTTGCCCATACTGCAACATGGTCTCCTGCTTTTACTCCCAAAGATATAAGAGCAGCGGCACATTCGTCAACATCGCGTCTGAATTGTTCATAAGTTCTTGTGTAATCTAAAGTAGGATACTTAAACGCATACTGATCAGGATAAGTTTCTGCCATTGTATCAAGCACTTTGGAAAACGTTGCGTCTATAACATCGTATTTTTTCCATACAAATGTACCTGTTTTATCTCTGTTATAATATGCATGATCATAAGTTTTTTTCTCACGGTTAAGTTTTGATATATAATTAGCAAAGTGCGTAAGCACAATATCAGCGTCCATTATCTCTTCATTCCACGCCGCACATATATATCCTTCGTAATTTAATGATGAAAGTGCATTGATAAGTTTTTCTACATCAAGTTCCCCTTCGCCTATAAGAACAGTTTTCCCATCTTTCATATCACCAAGACGAACATATTTAATATATGCACCCAGTGTTTTAATAGTTGCTTCAGAGGACTCCCCTTTGTCAAAATATGTACCTCTGACATTCCATGAAACACCGATTGCAGCCGATGAAAGATAATTTATTACATCAATAACATTTTCAGTATTTGCAAGATATCCAACAGTTTCAAACAAAATATTAACATCCAGATTTTCTGCTTTTTTTACAGCAACGGATATTTTTTCGTTAAGTTTTTCAAAAGAAATCTCTTTATCAATACATACAATTACGTTTGCAATTCCTGAAGATGCAGCCATATCCACATATTTAGCAATCAAATCAGCAGTAGTGTTTTCATTGTCTATAGAATCTGGCATACGAAGTGCAGAAACCGATAGATTTCTGTTAACAAGTTTTCTTTTTGCATCTGATATACGGTCCCGTCTTAAAACGCTGTCATGATGATAATTTCTTTCTTTTATTGCATCGTATATTTCAAAACCACAAAAACCGTATTCAAAGGCATAACGGCATGTATCTAAAAATGAAGCTCGGCTTACATTCTTAGTTGAAAAAACAATCTTCATATTACGCCTCCTCGTAAACAATTTTGTTAAGTGCATTTATATAGGCTCTGATACTGGCAGCAATAATATCAGTTGACGTTCCGTTACCCGAATATAATTTTCCGTTATTACGAAG
>JAZOMN010000184.1:0-2882 GCA_045654005.1 Clostridia bacterium | reverse complement strand
AGATTTGTGTTGCCTCTTTTAATGCTTCTTTTCTTTTTTGTCCTGCTTTAGTCATAATCCTTTCTCCTTTTCCCCTAAAAGATTAATTAATTGTATCACAACGCAATAAGCAAATCAATTACCCATTTCCAAAAAAGAAATTATAAATCCATCCGTGTTTCTTTTCTTCTGGCTCTGTAATATTCGTATCTGTTTTTTGTTCTTCGGGCTTGTCTCCCAATAATAAATAATTACTTTGCGCTTGTAAGCGTTGTGAGTTTTCGAGAAAATCGTTTAATTTCTCTAACTGTTCCTGTATAACTTCATCCTTTTTGCGGTTTTCTTCTGCCTGTCGCGCGTTCTGCTCTTGTAGTTTTTCTATCTGCTTGTCCTTTTCCGCTAACTGTGCTGTCAGTATGGCTAAAATTTGGTTGAAATCTTGGGTTGAATTGGGTTGATTAGTGGTTTCAACTTTTTCAACCTCTTGGGTTGACTTTGGGTTGAAATCTTGGGTTGAATTGGGTTTAATAGGTTGACTTTCTTCTGTCTCTTTTTCAACCTCTTGGGTTGAATTGGGTTGATTTGTATGGTAAAGGGCTTCAACTGCTTCAACCTTTATCATAGGGGTTTTTCCATCAAAGATTATAAAGGGGTAAAGTTTGCTGTTCTCGTTCTTTACTTGCTTGTAGATAGCCTGTTTTGATACTCCAACGGCTTCAGCAAATTGGGCTATACTTAATACATCTTCCATAGTTTTTTAACTCTCCACCTTATCCCATAGGCTGTATTGATTAGGGTCAAACTCCATTTCTCTATCTATTTCTGCTCTTATCTTTAATGTTTCCATTATCTCTTTACTTGATATTGTAAAGTGTATCTTTTCAATTCTTCTGCCTACTCTTATAGGTTGATAAGTGATTGCTTTATCACTGTATTTGTTTATTTCTTCTATCGCCTTATCTAATACTTTTTCTCTAAAATGCTGGTATGTATCATATTTTTCAGCATCTAATAAACGCTTTAGTTCTTCTACTGTATAAACTCTTTCATAAACTTCATTCTCGTGATAATGTATGCTTTTTATTAATTCGTATAATCTAATACTATACTTACTCTTAAAGTGTAATGTATAGATTAATTCATACTGTGTAAAGTTAGCCTTTAATTGTAGCAAAAAAGGCTTCATATCTTTATCTAATCTTATTCTTATTGTTCCGTTCTTTTTATTTATGTATGGCTTCTCAATCCATCTTAATAGGGTTTCTTCATCCTGTATCTTAATCCAAAGACTTTTATCTGCTATTGCTTTTATTTGCTCTTTCAAATAGCCATAGTTTCCACCATTATCAAAGTCAATTCCGCAGACTTGGCAAAATTCCCTTATATCAAACTCATACTCTTTGAAATCAGTATCAAATGCTGTTATCTGTGAAATAAGATATAATACTATTTTTTGCTGTAATAGTGATAATGAAAATCTGCTCTTTTGTATTAAATCATTTGCTTTAACTACAGATTTATCTCTAACTGTGATATAATTTCCTTTGTCTTTCATAGTGTATCACTCCAAAATCTTGAATACCAATAGCCAGATTATATCCCTAAACAACACTTGCGGTCAATGGCATTGGGTGTTTTATCCGTAATAAAAGTGTGTTTATTTGTGGGGCTGTTTCCAACAGGGTTTTCAACATAGACTTTCTTTTTTTCTGCTCTGCTGATGGTCTGCCGTAATAAAAGTGTGTTTTACACAGTAATAAAAGTGTGTTTTAACCGTAATAAAAGTGTGTTTTACGAGCCGACACTATATAAAAAGAAAAAAAAGAAACTATTTTTTTTAGAAATAAGTATAGATGGATTGATTTACGAAAAAATTTTTTTACTTATATTTTCGAGCCACGAGAACGCATCTAAAATCGCTTTTAGGGGTTGCCCCTATACCTAACCCTATCTAAGGGGTAAAAGCGATTTTAGACCCCTTAAAATGCCTTAAAACGAAAACGGCAGATTTCACCCCTTTTGCTATCACCTTAAAGGGAAAAATCTGCCGTTGCCTGTTCCAATAGACAGAAAGTGTTAGATTGTAAAATCTTTGAAAAGTTCGTGAAAGATGGTTTTAACTTGTTCCGTTAATTGCTCCTCAATTTCTTCCTGTATTTCCTTTTCATTTATGCGTTCGCGTATTTTCTATTTCTGCTCCGCTAATTTTTCACTGATAGGTTTATTTGATAACTGATAATAGTATCTATCGGGTAATAAGCCCCTTTTGTGTAATCTCTCTATTTCATTTTGCTCCATTGTATTATACTCCTTTTTTCAAAATTTGGGTATAGGAATTATCAATTTTTAGGTAAATACTAAAAAGGGATAACCCATTGTAAATAAAACTCCAACTCGTTGAAGTTTTATGTTAAATTACAAATACGCATAATCTAACAATTTATAAGTATTTCTTTTCCTGTTGCCTGCTTCTAATCGACAAGTAATAGAAATAATATTATTATCTTTTAATAATTTATTATAAGTGCTTAACTTTGAATGATAAGAGTTTGATTTTGTAGAATATCCGCACGATAAAAGAAATTGATTTGCGGTAAAGTCTGTATTATTACCTGTTATTCCGCAGGAATGTATTAAATAAATTATATACTTTGCTAATAAATTATCCTTTTCCGCAAGTATTAAATTATAAATATCTGGAATTAACCGCACAAAAGATACACTTTTAGCATTACTAAATACATTATTGAGTTTTATTTTATGTATTCCATTGCTTTTGGAATATGTAAAAAAGTTATTGTAATTATTATTATTTACTATTCTACGCAATGTAGATATTGAAATACTTTTTATACCATACTTTTCATTTATTGTATTTTGTAGTTCTTCAAATGTAGTAAATT
>JAZOMN010000183.1:0-11226 GCA_045654005.1 Clostridia bacterium | reverse complement strand
TGAAGTATTCTCAAGTCCATTCTCTGTTATATATTTAAAAATCTCTTTTATAAATTGCTCTGTCGTTTTTTTCATGTTTCTCCCCTTTTTGCAACACTCGTTCTATTCCCTTAAAAAAGACAGTACGACATAATTTACATTATGTCGTACATAAATCAATATTCAAATTTTTGTAAGGTCATTATAACATAAAAATAGGAGTTTTGTCAATAAATTATAGGCAAACACTCCTATTTTTATGTTTATGATAAATAATACCTTAATAGCAATTACCAATTTTTACAATTTGCATAAAAACTGGCTTTTTTGTTATACGAAAAAATGCAAAAAAGAGCATGGGAAATAAAAGCAGGGGGAAAATCTCTGCTTTTTTAGTTTATATGAAAAAAGATATGATATTAGAAGTTCGGCGATATACTCGTTTACACTCGTGCGATATATTTGCTTATCAAATGCGATATACCTTCACTTTGTTCAGGTGCGATATGATATAAATTCTTTATCACATTGCCGTAAGGCAATATATCGCATTGAAAATATATCGCACCACAAGGTATATCGCAAATTCCGTCAGGAATTTATATCGCTGCGTTACTCTGTAACGCAACATAATGTAAATTATGTTGTATTTTTTTGCCCTTTAACATATAAGTAATCCTAAACGCTGGATTTGGTTTCTGTGAATTTCGCCCGGTTCCATAGTGTAAATTCTTGTTGTATTAACGCTTGTATGCCCCAATATATCTGCAAGTCTTACAATATCCTTTTCAATTGTATAATATGTCCTTGCAAAAAGATGTCTTAAATTATGTGGGAAAACTTTTTCTTTTGCCACTCCTGCACTTTCGCAGAGTTTTTTCATATCCGCCCATATATTTGAACGGTTAAGAGGTTTCCCGCCTTTTGTCACAAATACGGGTCCGTCTTTTATGTTATTCTTCTTTATATACCTTAAAAGAACAGAACATAACTTATCAGGAATTATTACCACCCTTGTTTTACCTTTAAGATTTATTACCGCCCGCTTATTCTCAACGGCATTAACTGTTATAAATTTAAGTTCTGAAACACGGATCCCTGTCGAACAGATAGTCTGCATAAGGTAATAAAGCCTCTCGTTTTTAAGACTCTTTGCTGTATCTAAAAGCCTTTTATACTCATCTTTTGTAAGTTCTTTATCTTCTTTTAAGAAAATTTGTTTTTGAATTTTAAGTGCCTTTATTTTTAAATCATATTTCTTCTTCCACATAAAAAATGTATTAACAGATGAAATAATTGAATTAACACTTGCCGGTGCATAATTTTTAATAAGAAAGTCCTTATACTCTAAAACGAGTTTTTTTGTGACACCTCTTTTTCCTAACCAGTTTGAAAAATTAGTTATATCTCTTATATATTTTTCAATCGTTAGATCAGATTTTTCCTGACAAATAAGAAAATCTTTAAATTTTAAAATAATTTTTTCATTTATACGCATAAAATCATCTCCTTAAACTATTTTTAGTTTCTACAGTTATTATTTTACAACTAATTAAAAAATATTTAAAGAGTTTTTAGAACACTGTGTTCTAAAATGAAAGTTTACAATTAAAAAAGGAACGACACATAAGTCGTTCCTCTTTTTATCTTAATTTATTTATTTCCTGTTCAAGTTTTTCAAGGTTTTGCCCGAAACTTGCCCAATCGCCATTTTTCATTGACTCTTTTAATTTATCATAAAGTTCAACAATCTGGGGATTTTTATCAGTATTCTGAATTTCCTCATTGATATTTCCGCCTGCCTCAGGCTGTTTTCCCATTTCGTAATTAAAGAGTTTATATAAGGCTTTCTCTAAAGTTTCTTCCATAACAATATTATCGTTATATGCAACAATTACTCTTTTAAGTTCAGGAAGAGAACTTTGAGTTCCCGAAGAAATATATACAGGCTCAATATATAAAAGTGAATTCTTAACAGGAATTGTAAGCATATTCCCTCTTATAACCGTACTTCCGCCCTGCCCCCACAGAGTCATTTCCCTTGAAATTTCAGGATCGTTATCTATTTTATTTTCAATCTGCAAAGTTCCGTAGATATTTTCGCCTTTAGGGAAAGTATATAAAATCATATCGCCGTATCCGTCTTTATCGCAGTTTACTGCAATCCAGCCGACAAGATTTTGCTTTCCTGACATTGTATAAGGAATCATAAGAACCAAACTTCCCTCTTCCTTAAAAGTAGTCATGATACTGTAGTACGGATTTACATACTGTTCTTCGCCTTGATATTTTTCTTTCGCATAGTCCCAAAGGTCTGTTTTATTATAAAAGATTTCAGGATTTTCGGTGTGGTATCTTTTATAGACACTCGTCTGAATTTTAAACATTGCTTCAGGATACTGAAGATGGGAGGAAATGCCGTCAGGCAAATCTTCTTTTTCAAAAAATGACGGATATATTTTCTTATAACTTGTGATAATCGGGTCAGATTTATCGGTTATATAGAATTTAACCTCTCCGCTGTAAGCATCAACAATCGCTTTTGCAGATTCTCTTATATAATTTATTCTCTCGCCCATAAAGGAAGATTTTTGAGAATACGGATAAGAATCACTAACAGTATAACAGTTTACAACCCATTTAACCCTGCCGTTTTCGTCAATAACAATATAAGGGTCACTGTCAACAGTTAAAAATGGCGCAACTGTTTTTACTCTGTCTAACACATTTTTATTTATTAAAAGCCTACTCTGGGAATCAACATAATTTGAAATAAGAAGTTCAAAATCCCTTAAATATAAAGAATATAAAACTTTATTAAAAGGTGTCATTTTAATTCCTGAATTGCCTTGGTAAGAATATTCCACATCGCTGTCTCCAAGCGAATAATCAAGTTCCTTATATTTAGAATTTGCAATAACATAATCGTTATTTATTTCGCCGTAGTATATTCTCGGCTCGGTAATCTTAAGTTCACCTGCTATTGACTCGGTAGGAATATTTTTAACTAAAAATTCAGGCTGACCCTCGTTTGTTACAGTATTTACTTTAACACCGACAACACCAAACCCGTGAGTAAACCTCAATCTTTCGTTTATAAAAGATTTCGTGGTATCCGCTATATTTTCCGAATTAAATTCTCTCGGCGCAAGACCGACAGCGGTAGGCGTACCGTTAATATCATACTTAACAATATCCAAATCATTGAAACTGTAGTAGTTTCTTATACTCTGGACCTGATTGATTGCTTTTAAGGTTGACGGATAATCTATAATTCTTGTGTTTGTTATAGTATTATGCTCTTTTTCCAAATCTTCATTTGAAAGATCATAGGATATAGGGAAAATACCATTTTTTACTTTTGTAAGGTTATATGCTTCCCTTGTAAAAGCAATATTATTTGCTATATACGGGCTTTCAATAGTAACCTCTGACGGTTTAACATAGAAAGTCTGGGTAGCCATTGCAACTAAAGAAAAAATGATATAAGTTGCAGGATATAAAAGTACGGAAAAAACTGCAAGTTTTCTTCTTCTTTTTAAGAATAGTATCACAGCACCTAAAACTGCTAAAATAAGCACAAAAGGAATAATGCTGTAATAAAGTTTCCATATTGTAATACTTGTATAACCTGCGCCCGTAAAGGAAGAAGCGGTATCATAAAGCATTTCTTCTGCGTTAATACCATAAGTCAATACCTTTATTAAAACATACGCAAATAAGTTTACTATATTGTGAATCACTATGCCTTTTTCGTTGAGGATATTTCCTACCTCATTGATTCCAAGCCTTGCATATAAAAACACATAAAGAATTAAAATCCCGACAAAAAGTATGGCAATAACCCCTGAAAGAGTATCTAAAAGTGCTTCATAAAACGGCCTTAAAAAAAGATAATAGCCAATATCTTTATTAAATACAGGGTCATAAGTACCACTGAAAGTCGGTGATGCAAAAAGCAGATATTTTTCGTGCATGGTTACCTGAATAATACTGCTTACAACCCCCGAAAAAATAAGAGCAATTATAATAACCGTATATTTTTTTGATAAGAAATCAAATGTTGAATCAATCTTTGTAAGGTTTTTCTTTAAAAATAAAATACTTACATAAGAAATTATAAAAACAATCAGAAAACTTAAAGTCTGAAAAGTAATTTTCACTTTAAGATTGGTAAAAAACACCTCTAAAAAATTTTCGCCTATTTCTTTATAAGCATTATAATCAAAGTATATTCCCGTGCCAATTGTAATAATAAGTACTAAAACGGCAACTATTCCAACAGTTATCAGGGTTTTAGGATTTAATGTTCTCATTTTGGTTTGTTCCTTTCAATAAAATATATCCCCTTGTTATTGTATATGTTCCCCTGTGTCATCCCGAATGCTCCTTACTTGTCATCCTGAATGCTCCTTACTTGTCATCCTGAACGCTCCTTACTTGTCATCCTGAACGCAGTGAAGGATCTCTTTTATGGCATAAGAGATTCTTCGGCTAAAGCCTCAGAATGACAGAGAGGTGGGTTTAAATCAAAATATCGCTTTTGCAAATTCCTCTGCATCAAATGTTGAAAAATCCTCTTTACCTTCCCCTACGCCGATAAATTTAACAGGAATGTTTTTTTCCTTGCATATAGAGATTACGATACCTCCCTTTGCAGTACCATCAAGCTTAGTTAAAATAAGACCTGTAACCTCTGTTTGCTTTGTAAATTCCCTTGCCTGAATAACACCGTTCTGCCCTGTTGTCGCATCTAAAACAAGCAAGGTTTCAAGATCGCTCTCAGGAAGTTCCTTTTTTATAACTCTGTAAATTTTATTAAGTTCGTCCATTAAGTTTTTCTTATTATGCAGTCTTCCCGCCGTATCGCAGATTAAAACATCTATCCCCTTTGCTTTGGCAGAACTTATAGCATCGAAAATAACTGCCGCAGGGTCTGCGCCCTCTGTATGCTTAACTATAGGGCATCCCACTCTGTCTGCCCATATTTTAAGTTGCTCGGAAGCCGCAGCTCTGAAAGTATCCCCAGCCGCAAGCATTACGCTTTTACCTGCATTTTTATAATAGTTTGCAAGTTTTCCGATTGAGGTTGTTTTACCCACACCGTTTACACCTACAACAAGAATAACCGATGGTTTTGTATTAAGTTTCATTGATGTATCATTTGAACTTAATATACCCTCTATGATTTCATAAAGTTTTTCTTTTATACCTTCCGGCTCGGTTATTTTCTCATCGTCTGCAATATCTCTTAAAGTGTCAATTATTTCTATAGAGGTTTCGGCACCCACATCTGCCATAATAAGTGCTTCTTCAAGTTCCTCAAAAAGTTCCTCGTCAACACTTTTAAACATATTAAAAACATTGTCAATCTTACCTTTTATCGCCTCTTTAGTACCTGTAAGAGACGCCTTTAATTTATCAAAAAAAGCCATTATTTTTTCTCACTTTCTACTTCATCTATATTTAACGATAATAGCTTAGACACACCTTTTTCCTGCATAGTAACGCCGTACAAAGTGTCCGCCGATTCCATAGTACCTCTTCTGTGAGTGATAACTATAAACTGAGTATCTTTTTTAAACTTTTCTAAGTACTCGGCATATCTGTAAACATTATTATCGTCAAGCGCCGCTTCAATTTCGTCAAACAAGCAGAACGGAGTTGGTTTAACCTTAATAATTGCAAATAAAAGTGCAATAGCTGTAAACGCTTTTTCTCCCCCTGATAATAGACTTATTGTAGTAAGTTTTTTGCCCGGAGGCTGAACTTCAATTTCAATTCCGCTTTCTAAAACATTGTCAGGCTCGGTAAGTCTTAATTCCCCTCTTCCTCCGCCAAACAGTTCAATATATGTTTCATTAAACGACTGTGCAATTAAATTAAACTGTTTTATAAATATTTCTTTCATCAGTTTAATCATATCTGAAATAATTGATTCCAAGTTTTCTTTAGCAGAAAGAAGGTCGCTTCTTTGAGTTGTTAAAAATTCATATCTTTCGCTTACTTTTTGATATTCTTCTATCGCATCAATATTTATATTGCCAAGTGATTTGATTTTATTCTTAAGTTCAGAAATTTTTCTTTGTGCCGAAGAAATCGAGCCAATGTCTTTTTTAACTTGTTCTGCATCAGAAATAGTAAGTTCATAAGATTCCCAAAGGTTATTAACCGTCTGCTCAATGTCAGAGTCTATTTTGTTTACCTTAACTTCAAGTTTGGTATGCGCTTCATTCTGGGAAACAAACTTTTCTCTTAAATCTCTTGATAATTTCTGGCTGTCATTAAGTTCCTTTTCGGTACTTTCTTTTTTCGCTTTGTTTTGAGAAATTTTTAAAGAAAATTCTTCAATACTTTCTTTTGCACCGTCAATCTGATTTTTACGAAATTCAATTTCTTCGTAAATATCAGCCTTTCTTTCAAGCGCTTCTTTTATAAGTTTATCTTTTGCTGATATATCTTCCTGATAATTGGCTTTTTCTTTTAAAATTGAATTTATTTTATCTTCTTCAAATTCTAAATCTTTAGCCTTTTCTGCAATTTTAAACTTCAAGGAATTGATTTCTTCATTTATCGTATCCCTCGTTTCTAAAACAGAGGTAAAATCACTGTCCATTGAACTGATTTTAACTTCAATATCAGTAATCTTTTTATTAAGATTATCAATTTCTTTATCAATTTCTTCTTCTTTTTTATTATTTCCTGAAATTCTTATCTTTAACGAAGATATTTCTTCATTATGTGATTTTATATCCTCGCTTATCTGATAATAAAGTTCTTTCTGATACTTCAAAGAAGATAAAAGTTCGATTTTTGAAGCATTTAACTTTTTCTTATCTTCCGAGGAAGAATCAATTTTATTTAATAATTCTTCCAGTTCTTTTTCTTTTATCTTTAATTTTTCATTTAGTTCTTCAAGATTTTTTGCAAGGTCTTTTTCTTCTTTTTCAAGGTTTGAAATTTCAGCCGCCCTTTGCATTCCACCAAGGTTGTTTTTATATTCGCCCCCTGTAATCGAACCGCCGATATTAAATATTTCACCTGTTAAAGTTACTGCTTTAAAAGTATGTTTATATTTATTGGTAGCCGAAATTGCACTATCTATATCAGAAAATACCGCTACTCTTAAAAGCAGACTGTCAATAATTTTCTTATACTTTTCATCACAGGAAACTAAGGAAGATGCCATTCCTATAAACCCTTTTTCCCCTTTTAAATCCTCTTTTATTTCCGATTGAGGTTTAATGGTTGAAAGAGGCATAAAGGTAACTCTTCCAAGTTTATTTTCTTTTAAGTAGGAAATGGAATTTTTTGCATCTGTCTCATCTTCGCAAACAACATTCCCCGATGCTCCGCCAAGTGCTGAATCGACTGCCTTTGCGTATTTAGAATCAGTCTTTATAAGGGATACAACCGTGCCGAAAAGTTTTGCGCCTTTTGGCTTGATATTTAAAAGTTCCTTAACACCTTTAGGGCTTCCTGTGAAATTACTTTCCATATCTTTTAACATATCAAGGCGGTTTTTAACCTTATTGATATTGTTTTTTGTAAAGTCAATTTTTGAAAGTAAATCTTTCTTTTCTTCTTCTTTTTTATCTTTTGATAAAATAAGAGCGTCGTATTCTTTTTTAAGAGTTTCTTCGTCACATTCAACCTTATCAAGATTTTTGTTTATACTTACAATCTCCTGGTCAAGTTCTGAAAGCTTGTCATTTTTTTCTTTAAAATTAAGTTCGCTTGAGTTTATTCTTTCTTTCAAACTTTCATTCAAAGTAATATAAGAAGATTTATTTGCCTTTAAATTTATAAGTTCGCTGTTAAATTCCGAAAGTGAAAGTTTAAGTTCGCTAAGAGACGAGTTGTGAGAATTTATATCGGTAAGAATTACATTTAACTTTTCGTAAAGTTCGTTTGCTTTTTTCTCTAACTCTTCTTTATCAAGTTTTAATTTCTCTGCGTTTCCCAAAAACAAGTTTTCGTTTTTTGTAAATTCTTCTGTTTTTAATATAAGTTCGTTCTTTTCAGACTCTAATCTTTTAACATTTTCGTTTTCGTGGTCTATATTATTTTTGGAAATTTCTATCTGGTTTTCGTAAGTTTTTATATTGTATTCAAGATTGTAATTTTCCTGTAAAAGCGTATCGTTTTCAGCCTGAAGGTCACGCGACAGTGAAGACAGTTCCTCAATCTTTAAATCAAGTTCAGAAAGGGTGTTCTTGGTTTCTTCTAAACTTAATTTTGAATCGGAAAAATCTTTCGCGATTTTTTCTAAAGATTCTTTATATTCATAATAATTTCTTAACCATACATTGACTTCTAAATCTCTTAATTCGTCACGGATAATTAAGTATTTTTTAGCCTTTTCAGACTGAATTTTCAAAGGCTCAAGTTGATTTTCAAGTTCAAAAATAATATCATTAAGTCTTGTGATATTATCGTTTGTGTTATTAAGTTTTCTTTCCGCTTCGTCTTTTTTATGGTGATATTTTGAAATTCCACACGCCTCTTCAAAAAATACTCGCCTTTCAGACGGTTTACCTGCAATGATATTATCAATCTTACCCTGACCTACTAAAGAATACCCGTCTTTCCCAAGCCCTGTATCCATAAAAAGTTCCTGAATATCTTTAAGACGGCATTGGGATTTGTTTATGTAATACTCACTGTCTCCCGAACGGAAAAGCCTTCTTGTAACCAAAACTTCGTCAAAATCAATGTTAAGCCCCCTGTCTTTATTGTCAACAAGAAGATTAACCTCGCAAAAACCAAGCGGTTTTCTTTTCTGGGTACCTGAAAAAATAACATCTTCCATCTTACCGCCACGAAGAGTTTTGATGCTTTGCTCACCCATAACCCATCTTATAGCATCGGAAATGTTACTTTTACCGCTTCCGTTAGGCCCTACTACACAAGTTATCCCTTTTTCAAATGTTAAATCAATCTTATCAGGAAAAGATTTAAACCCCGTTAATTCTATCGATTTAAAAAACATAACTTCTCACTTTCAAAAAAATATTATTTGATGTTATTATATCAAAAAAATCCTTTTATTTCAAGTTTTTTTAATATTTTTAGGACAAAGAAAATAAACTGTACTAAAAGACACTTGTCTTAATAAAAGGAGGAATAAAATATGAAAAAGAAAAGAACAAAGAAAGATAAAATAAAAATGCGCGAATTTTTTAATTACAGATTTTTTGGTGCTTTAATAATAGTGGGCATTGCACTTTTTTTAAAGTTTAACCCCATATATTTTAATAAAACAATATCTGCAATAATGGGAACAAACTGCGATTACAGTCTTCTTTTATCAGATATTAAAAAAACCGTATATGCTCACACGGTTGGAGGAAAAGTTTTTATAATGCCTGTTGACGATATAATTACCTCGCCTTTTGGCAAAAGAGCCGACCCTGTGACAAGCGAAGAGGTCACTCATACAGGGATTGATATAAATGCTAAAGAAAACACCGAGGTTAAATCGGCGTATTCGGGAAAAGTTTTAAGAGTAGAAGAAAATGAATTTTACGGAAAATTCATTATGGTAGAACATTTTGACTCACTCATTTCCCTTTACGGTCATTTAAATGAACAAAAAGTAAATATCGGCGATACTGTAGAAAAAGGCGATGTTATAGGCCTTTCAGGCTCGACAGGGCGTTCTACGGGACCGCATCTTCACTTTGAGATAAGAAAAGACGGAGAGTGCGTTGACCCTAAAGGGTATCTTATATGAAAAATATAAAAGTTAATCCGCTTTTTTTCTTTGTGCTTCTTATAAGCCTGTTTTTAAGGATAGAAGAAAAATTCCTTTTTGCACTTCTTACTGCAACTTTACACGAGATGGGGCATCTTCTTATGATTAAAGGGAGTAAGGTAGAATTAAAATATATAAAAATTGAGCCGTTCGGCATTTCAATAAAACTTAAAAATTTATTTTTAAAAGACCCGAACGATGAAATAAAAATTGCCCTGGCAGGACCTGTTAGTAATTTTATCATTTCGTTTTTATGCTTTGTTCTTCTAAGAGAAAAGACGCATTTTTTATGTTTTTCCAATTTATGTATGGGTCTTTTTAATTTACTTCCCGCCCTCCCTCTTGACGGCGGAAGAATACTAAAAGCACATCTTTCAAAAAAAATGGGGTATCTTAAAAGTTATAAATTGACACTTTTAGTAACAAGAATAATAAGTATTATTACTCTTATATCGGGACTTTTTATTCTCTTTATTACAAAGTTTAATTTTTCGGTGTGTATAATAGGGTTTTTCCTTTTTTTCAATTTATTCTCTGAAAAAAACCACACCTATTTTTTTATGTTAAAGGAAATAACCTCTTACAAAGAAAAGAATAAAGAAATTGAAAAAATGCCTGTAACACATATTGCAGTTAATAAGAATTTTTATATAAGAAAAATTCTTTACGACCTTTCTTTATGGGGATACCATATTTTTTCGGTAGTGGATAACGGAAAAGTTTTAAAAACCTTTACCGAGGGAGAACTTATGGAAGGACTTATAAAATACGGTAGTTCTGCTAAGGTAGAAGATTTACTGTAAATTTATTGAAAAAATTTTTCTCTTATGATATAATATTATATCATAAACAAAAAGGAGAAAAAGAAAATGTATACAATCTATGTTGTATTTAAATGTGTGAAAGATAAAAGAGAAGAATATATAGAAAAATTAAAAGAAGAAGGCATTGTTGACGCTATAAGAAATGAACACGGATGCATTCAGTATGACTTTTACTTATCCGAAAAAGATAAGGACGAGATTTTGCTTATAGAAGCATGGGAAAGTAAAAAGCATCAGGAAATCCATCTTGAACAGCCACACATGGTACGTTTAAGAGAAATTAAGCCTGATTATGTACTATCTACCGAACTTGGAGAGTTTAAGATTTTATCATAGATAAAATCAGCTAAATTCGCTCACGCGAGCTAAATGTACTTACATACGCTAAATTACTTCGTAGCTAAATTGACCTTACGGTCAGCTGTAATGCGAATTTAATTTAGCTGTTTTGAAAAAACAATTTAGCTATGGAGTAGAGCGGAATAATTTAGCTTTGAACTTTAGTTCAAAATTTAGCTAAAAGAATGTTAATTTCTTCGGTAAATACAGTTAAGGAGAAAAAAACGATAATCATCTAAATTACATATTAATTTTAAATTTTATTTTGCAAAAAAATTTCAACAGAGGTTAAATTATGTTCGCAGACGTTGTTATAACAAAAAAAGC
>JAZOMN010000182.1:0-6845 GCA_045654005.1 Clostridia bacterium | reverse complement strand
CTTACGGTAAGGAGGATTTTGAAATTCTTTCTTTTTATAAAGAATTATCAAAAATAAGAAAAAATAATAAAGAAGATTTTTCTTCTTATTTTTCTCACATAAGAAGCGAATATGGTTTTTATGTGTTTAAAAGAGGAAATCTTATTTGTGGAATAAATTTAAGTGATGAAGATAAATTTTTAGAAGATAAAGAAATAATCTATTCTTTTGGAAACATAAAACGAGAAGACGAAAGATTAAGAATACAACCTAAAACAATGTTTATTTTAAAAAACCAGAAGGTTTAAGCCTTCTGGTTTTTTAACTGAGATATTAAAATTGCAATAAATATAATTACACAGCCAATATATCCTTGCGGTTTCATTGACTCGCCAAGAATAACAGCTCCTCCTATGGCACTAAAGCAGGATTCTAAACTTAAAATAATTGCCGCATGGGAAGGTTTGGCATTTTTTTGCGCAACCACCTGCAGAGTATAAGCAACACCTACTGACATTATTCCTCCGTACAAAAGAGGATACATGGCATCTGAAATAATTTGAATGCTTATTGTTTCCCCTGCAAACAAAGAAGTTATCAAACACAAAGTGCCGCAAACTATAAATTGCATAAACGAAAGAATGAGCGAATCAATCGTTTTAACATAATGGTCTATTAAAAGAACATGTACTGCCCAGAAAAATGCACAAATTAAAATGAGAAAATCGCCATATTGTAAAGTGAAACTTTCTTCTATACATAAAAGGTATAATCCAAAAGATGCAAGAAAAACACCTATCCATGTAAATAAATTCGTTTTTTGTTTTATAAAAATACCAATAACAGGAATTATAACCATATATAAACTTGTTATAAAACCTGCTTTTCCTGCATCGGTATATACTATACCGATTTGTTGCAATGATGCTGCAACATACAGGCAAACCCCTGTAATAACACCGCCTGTAATCATATATTTTTTATCTTTACAAGGTTTACATTTTAATACAAAAATGAGTGGGATAAGAGAAATTGCACCTAATATAAATCTTATACCGTTATACGAAAAAGGGCCTATTCGATCAACACTTATCTTTTGTGCTACAAAGGCAGTCCCCCATATTGCCGCAGTCAGAAGCAACAACAAATTTGCTTTTAATCTTTTAGTGTTCATTTTTCTTTATTTCCTTTCCAAAATCTGCAAGAGGGTTCCTGTCCACCGCTTCTTTTATCATATCGTTTGACACATGTGTGTAAATCTGAGTTGTACTCAACTGTTCGTGCCCTAAAATTTCCTGCAATGCTCTTACATCTACTTTCCCGTACTTATACATTAAAGTAGCGGCTGTATGCCTTAATTTATGAGTAGAATATTTTAATGGGTCAAGTCCTGCCGCCGCAATATATTTTTTGACAAGAAACTGAACTGTCTTAAAATATATCCTGTTATTCTGCCCACTTATAAAAAGTGCTTTTTCGTCTTTAAGATTAAGTTTTGGTCGAACGGCAAGATAATCGTCAAGTGCAGCCCTGCAGGCAGAATTTAAATAAATAGTTCTTTCTTTATTACCTTTACCCTTTACAACCAAACTGTCTTTTTTTATATCAGATATATTTATCCCCACAAGTTCAGAAAGTCGAAGTCCGCAATTTAAAAACAAAGTAAGTATTGCAAAATCTCTCTCTTTATGGCGTCCGTCTATGCAACTTAAAAGTCTTTTGCTTTCGTCAAGTTCAAGATATCTTGGTAATGCCTTTATAGTTTTCGGAGCGTCCAAGGCTTCTGTAGGATTAGTCTCAATAAGTTTAACTTTAATATGTAAATATTTGAAAAATGATTTTATCGAAGAAACACGCCTTGACCTTGTTCTTGCACTGTTGTTCTTTTCAGTGCTTATATACATCAGATAATTATATATATCGTTAAGTTCAATGGTTTTTATAAATTCAATATCAATTTCACTACTAAACCCTTTAACCTCTTTTATATAACTCAAAAAACCGCTAAGGTCATAATAATATTCCTTAACAGTATTCGGGCTTCTTCCCTCAATTGTTAGTTTTTGTGTTAAAAAGTTTTTTAAAATTAAAGGTGCGTCATCATACATAAAATTAAACTCCAATATATCAGAATTAAAATTAACAAAATCAAAATGCATCCCAAGGGGGTTCGTAAGACGGAATATCAGATATATTCAAGCCACAAGTTTGAATTCTGTGAGAATAAAGACCGATGGGGCAATTTTCTTTACTGCCGTACTTTTTATCGCCAAGAAGCGGATGTTTACGGCTTGCAAACTGCACTCTTATCTGATGACTTCTTCCGGTTTGCAATTCCACTAAAACAAGAGAACATAATTTTTCGTTAAAAAGTCCTTTTTTAAGTACCTTATATGTAAGAAGAGCTTTTTTTACGCCTTTTCTCTCTCGTTTTACTACAAAACTTTTGTTCTTGAAAGAATCTTTGAAAAGAAGGTCTTCCATCCTTCCTTCATTTTCAGAAAATTCTCCCTCGCAAACCACAAGATATTCTTTCTTAAAATCCTCGTTTGATGCAATTTTTCTGCTTATATCAGCTGCCTTTTCTTTGGTTTTGGCATAAATCATAACACCGCTTACAGGTTTGTCCAGGCGGTGCAGTGCATATATTTCGCTATTAAGTTGATTTTTAAGTTTTAAGGTCATTTCTTCTTCAGAAGTTACCCCTGCAGGCTTTATACAAAAAACCATATCAGCATCTTCATATAAGATTTTTATCATAGTTTTTTCTCCATTAGTTTTTAAAACTCGCTTTTTATACAAAATAATTATATCATAAAAAAATTTTATTTACAACAATAACATCACGAAATTCTAAAAACGAAAGACTTAAGAATTTGAGATAACCTTGTTATATTAACACATAACAAAAGCAAGAAAAATGTCAATACATAATTATCTGTCAACATCATTTTAATTCGGTAAAAAGGTGTAAATAAAAAAATATCGATATTTTGTCGATATTTTTTATGAGATTATTAAATTATTTTCGTAGAGTTTTTTCAAAGTATTTAAAAAGTCTTTATTTTTTATTCTCTCTGAATTATAAAGGGTTATTATTTTAGGCGTAAGATTAAGAACTGTGCTTATTAAAAAATCGTTTGCAGTAAAATTATATTCCTTATATTCTTCTACAAATTCATTGATACAGATACTTGTTATATCATTATAGAAATCATCATATATTTCATAAAAGTTTTTATTGTTCAGTTCAATATGAAGATGAAAAACAATAGGTTCAGCGTTTTTTATAATAACTTTCATTAAAGAAATCATTTTTTCATATTTCTTACAACTTAAATATTCAAGATAAATTTCCTTGGATATTCGTCTTAAATAGTCAGTATATTCCCAAAGTCTGAATTTTAAAAAACCGTCAATATTTACTTTTTTAAAGTTTTGAAGATTTTCTCTTACCAAAGATGGAATATATTCATTTATGTTAAAATAATCATTAATTTTATTTTCTAAAAAATTTTTAAATTCATTTACATCTGAAACTTCATATTCTAAGGCAATCTTTAAAAGAATTTTATCATTTATATTTTTTAAAAAATAATTTGAAATATCATTTGAAATTTTATCAATATTACTTAAGGAAACCTCAATTTCAGGCATCCTTTCACCTCCCTTATGTACAAAGGGGAATCAAACTTCCATAATCAAAAAGAGGTCCGTATGTTATCATTTTATGTGTGATATTTCTTTTAGTTAAAAACTCTTTGATTTTCAAGAAATCTTTATGTTTAGTTATGTCTCCAAAAAAGCCAATGGTATCTTTGGAAATCTTTCCTCCGCATCCGCCGATAAAACCATGGTCGAAATTATTTATTAAAATATCGTCATTTGATACAAAAAGAGAATCTATACCGTTTTGCAAATAAATTTCATTTAACTTCTCGTCACTTGTTATAACACTTTTTTCATCAACTATAAGTGTTGAACATTTTGTATATCCCTGTTTAACATTTACAAATTCAAGATTTTTATTTTGGCAGTATTTTAAAATAGCCTTATCGGTATATTTAAGATTATGAAAAAGTTTTCCATTTAAAATAACAACATTAAATGCTATATCAAACGGATAATCTTTTTTTAAATCATTCTCACCTTTTATAACATTTAAAGAAGCAGGAAGAATTTTTTTATAATAGTCATACCCTTCTTTTGCAACAACTACATCACCGTTATATAAAGGACAAATTGACATATCCGGATGAGAGTTTATACCAAAAAGCACATCGGACAATGCGAAAGAAGGCAAAAAATTATTGCCTAAATTCAAAGTATTATCACAAATAAACAAAGAAACATCATCTTTGGGTAGATGAGGGTTTTCGATTATATTCATCCATAAACCACCTAATTTTTCAAACTTTCGACAGGGTTAAGTTTGGATGCTTTGAAAGCCGGATACACTCCGAAAATTGCTCCGATAAATACAGAAAAAACTACTGCAAGAATTAAATTTTTAAAATCAATAACAAGTTCTATTCCGTAACTTTTCATAAGTAAATATGAAATTCCAAGACCTAAACCTATTCCCATTATACAAGATATTAAAACAATAATCAATGTTTCTATAAGAAATTCAAACATTATTGAAATATTGGTAGAGCCAAGCGCTTTTTTTAAACCTATTTCTTTTTTTCTTTCATTAACTGATATAAGCATTGTATTCATAACAGAAATTCCGCCAACAATTAAAGACACTGCTCCGATAAGAGTAATAATTAGTGCGACTATTCCTACAACATTTGATATGCTTTTCTTATAACTGTTCATATTCTCAAAATAAAAAATATTTTTCTGAACATTTTCTTTTTCCATATATGTTATAACATTTCCTGAAACTTCGGAAACATCTTCTTTATTCTTATTAAGAACAGATATTTCTCCTACAAAATCAGATTTGAACATTTCTAAAAAAGCACTTGACGGCACATAAACAAAGGGTGGTATATTTTCGCTTACCATATCGTAAATATTACTGTTATTTACTATACCTACAACTGTAAATTCATTCTGGGAAAATGGCGTTTTTATTGTAATTTTTTCGCCGACGCAATTTTCTTTTCCAAAAATTTTCTTTGCATTATTCTTTGATAAAATAAGATTTTTTCTGTTCTCTTTTACATCTTTATCACGAATTCCTCTACCGTAGATAATTTCCATATTTAAAATGTCAAGTGCGTCAGTTTCCCCTCCGCACAAAAAAAGATTCAATTCTTTATTCTGATACACTCCTGTAGCAATCTCTTTTGACATTGACGAAACAAGGTATTCATTACCAAGATACTCTTTAACGTTTTTCACATCTTTTATTGTAAGATTATATTTTTTTGATTTAATGCTTGTCCCGTTCAATCCAAGATTTTCAAGTTCCATATCTATTGCATTCTGACCTGAAGTTCCGATTGACGAAATCACAATTATTGAAACAACACCGACAAATATACTTAAAACTGTCAGAAAAAATCTTGCTTTTTTAGAAAAAAGCCCTTTAAAAGAAAATCTTAAATAATCATAAAAAAACATTATTCTACCTCGTTTATTTTAAGAATTTTATCCCCCTCTTTTATCTTGTTAATTTTAGGGTTTAAAATAAGTTTATCTCCTTCTTTAATTCCGCTTATAACTTCAACATCAATATCATATTCCTCGCCTAAATTCACATATCTTTTTACTGCGTAACCGAGATTATCTATAAAAACATAAGCGTTTTCCTCGTCAAACATTACAGCATCAAACGGAATAATTATATTATTCTTTTTTTCTTTTTTTAAAAATTCAAGACTAAGTGTTGTTTCAGGGCGAATGTTACTGTAATCCTCTGCCATCACATCTACTGTTATAAAACTCTGGGAACTGAACATATCCTTTTTTTCGCCGACAGGATGAATTTTAACCACTTCGCCTTTTATTTTATCAGAGAAAGAATCGTTAGATATATGCACTGTTTGTCCTACATAAATATCACTTATAATATTTTCAGGAACAGATGCTTTAATTATAAGATTATCTAAATCTGATATTACCATAACAGGTAAAGATATATTTATTTCAGCACCTTCATACACGTTAAGTTTTGTTACTACACCGTTTATAGGGCTTGAAATTTCCTCATCAAAATTATTTATTTTTGCGATTAAGTTATCATTATTTACAGAACTTACTGTAACGCTTTGCAAGTTTAGTCTGTTTGAAAAACTTTCTTTATTTAATTTTAATATTTTTTGCCCCTTAGTAATTTTATCTCCTACACTAACATAAATCTTATCAACATAAAGAGGTAAATCAACTCTTATTTCCCTTTTATTCTGTTCATGGCAAACACCTGTAGCATTTATATATTTATTCATTTTTTTTGACATTACAGGTTCGGTTTTTACCATTATAAAATTATTATTTATTGTATAATCTGCAACTAAAATTCCTGATAATACTACAAATGTAAAAATAAATGTAATAACAGTTTTTCTCATTTAATCTACCTCTTTTTCTTTTATAAATATATAGTTCCTAAAACATTATATTTATATACAAAAAAATTAAGAACATAAGGGGATGTTAAAATTGTCCAGACCGTGCAAATGGAGAATAAATAAATAAATTAAAGGGGATGTTAAAACTAACATCCCCTGATAAATTATATACTATTAACAGCAACAATCGTTATTATTACCGTTGTCATTGAAGCATATTAGCCAAATAGCAACAATGATTAAGATAATCCATAAATTATCGTTACTTCTTCCGCAAAGATTAAATCCACAATTATTACACATAATAAATCCTCCTGTCAGGCACATTAAAAATATGTTAAG
>JAZOMN010000181.1:0-2437 GCA_045654005.1 Clostridia bacterium | reverse complement strand
TCGCCGTCATGTGATGCAGAGGTAATATCAATAGCAAAAAGAATATTTGACGATTTGGGTATTAAAAAACTTATTCTTAATGTAAATAATATCGGTTGTCCAGAGTGCAGAAAAGAGTATAACAAAAAGTTACTTGCTTTTTTAGAAGATAAAAAAGACTCTTTGTGCGACACTTGTAAGGACAGGTTACTTAAAAATCCAATGCGAATTTTTGACTGTAAATCAAGTGTCTGCCAAGGTATTATGAAAGATGCACCTACAATGTTTGACAGTGTTTGCGACTCATGTAAAACGCACTTTGATAAAGTCTTGGAGTATCTTGACAGTATGAAGATAGACTATAATATTGACAAAGGTATTGTAAGAGGCCTTGACTATTATACAAAAACAGTTTTTGAATTCATTTCAACTGACATCGGTGCTCAGGGAACTGTGTGCGGAGGCGGAAGATACGATAATTTAATTGAAGAAATCGGTGGAAAATCAATTCCAGGTATGGGATTTGCCATCGGACTTGAAAGATTGCTTCTTGTTATGGAAAATCTTGATATTCATTTTGATAAAGAAGAAAGAGTTAAAATCTTTGTTGCATCTTTGGACGACAGCGCCGATGTGTTTTCAGCAAAACTTGTCAGTGATTTAAGGTTAAAGGGCGTAAAATGTGAAAAAGATTTTATGGGAAGAACATTAAAAGCACAACTTAAATATGCTAATAAAATAAATGCTGAATATACGGTTGTAATCGGCGAAGAAGAAATAAATAATAATAAGTTCAACATAAAGAATATGGATAGCGGGGAAACCGAAATTTTAACTTATGACGAACTTTTAAATACGTTTGGAGGAAATTAAAATGGCAGAGAATATTAAAGGTATGAAAAGAACTTCGAGAGTAGCTTTACTTACCAAAGAAAATATCGGCGAAGAAGTAACTCTTATGGGATGGGTTCATAATTACAGAAATTTAGGAAGTCTTCTCTTTATAGACTTAAGGGATGTATCGGGAATTTGTCAAGTTTTTTTTGGTGAGGACTGCGAAGAAAGTTTGAAACAGAAAGCCTCTACATTAAGAAAAGAGTTTGTTATTGCAATAAAAGGTGTAGTTCAGAAAAGAGGGGGAGCAGTTAACCCTAATCTTAAAACCGGCGAAATAGAAGTTAAGGTTTCTGAACTTAGAATTTTATCAAAATCAGAAACACCTCCTTTTGCAATTGAAGAAAATTCTGATGCAAATGAAGCACTTCGCCTAAAATACAGATATCTTGATTTAAGAAGAGCAGATATGAAAGAAAACCTTATTTTAAGACATAAGGTTGCAAAATCTGCAAGAGACTATTACGATATGAACGGATTTTTGGAAATTGAAACACCTATGCTTACAAAAAGCACACCCGAAGGTGCGAGAGACTATCTTGTTCCAAGCCGTGTTCATCCTAATAAATTTTATGCATTACCTCAATCGCCTCAACAGTATAAACAACTTTTGATGTTATCTTCAATGGACAGATATATTCAGATAGTTAAATGTTTCAGAGACGAAGACTTAAGAGCAGACAGACAGCCTGAATTTACTCAGATTGACTTAGAGATGTCATTTGTTAATGAAGATGACGTTATGGAAATAAACGAAGGATTTATCAAACATTTATTCAATGATGTTATGAAAATGGATATTAAAACTCCATTTTTAAGACTTCCTTATAAAGAAGCAATGGACAGATTTGGTTCTGATAAGCCTGACTTAAGATACGGAATGGAACTTTGTGATTTAAGTGACGTTCTTTCCGATACTGATTTTAATGTATTTTCATCTGCTATAAAGTGCGGCGGAAGTGTAAGATGTATTAAAGTAGATGGAAAGGAAGACGGAACACAAAGTTTATCGCGAAAAGAAATAGATGCTCTCACCGAATTTGTTAAAACTTATGTCGCAAAAGGTCTTGCATATATGATTGTTGATAATGATGGTGTTCGTTCTTCAGTTCTTAAGTTCTTAAAAGAAGAAGAAATCAAAGGTATGATAGAAAAAACAAGCGCAAAAGCGGGTGACATTCTTCTTATTGTTGCCGATAAGAACAGTGTAGTTTATGACTCTTTAGGTGCGTTAAGATGTCATGTTGCATCTAAACTTGATATTATAAATAAAGATGAATTCAATTTCTTATGGGTTGTTGATTTTCCTTTATTTGAATATGACGAAGAAGAAAAACGCTTTAATGCGAAACATCATCCGTTTACATCTCCTAAAGATGATGACATTGAACTTTTAGATACCGACCCTGAAAAAGTAAGAGCAAAAGCGTATGATATGGTGCTTAACGGCTGTGAAATCGGGGGAGGAAGTATCAGAATATTTGATACAGATCTTCAACAGAAAATGTTTGAGAAACTTGGCTTTACAAAAGAACAGGCATGGGCACAGTTCGGTCATCTTATG
>JAZOMN010000180.1:0-3887 GCA_045654005.1 Clostridia bacterium | reverse complement strand
TTGAATATTCACCTTTTAAAAATTCTCTTATTTTAAGATAATATTCTTTTTTAAATTCTTCTTTTAAATAATTATCCCAGTCATTACCCAAATTTACCATATCTTTGTTACCTCATAAATTTTATTATTTGCAACTTAGCTCTCCGGCGGCTAACTGACCGCACGCAGCGTTTAAATCTCCGCCAAATTCACGCCTTACAGTAACATTCATACCACTCTTTTTTAAAATATCAAAAAATGCTGAAATTCTTTCTTTACTACTTGCCTCATAGTCGGTTGAACGGGTTTTGTTATAAGGAATAAGATTTACATAGCAGTTTATATCTTTTAACAGTTTGGCAAGTTCTTTTGCGCATTCGTCTGAATCGTTTACATCTTTTAGCATTATATATGCAAATGTTATTTTTTTGTTTCCCAAATTAGAATATACTCTTGATGCCTGGATAAGTTCGCCTAAAGGATATGCTTTGTTTATCGGCATAAGTTTATTTCTTAACTCATCGTTCGGTGCGTGAAGACTTATTGCAAGGTTGTTAACAACATTACGCTTTGAATATTCAATAATTTTAGGTGCAATACCGCAGGTCGATATTGTAATATGCCTTGGTGCAATTTCAAGACCTGCCTGACAAGTTAAAATATCTATAAAATCCATAGTATTATCGAAATTATCAAACGGTTCGCCTATCCCCATAAGTACGATGTGGGATACAGGCATTTTCAAAGTATCGGTAATATATAAAAGTTGAGTTACCATTTCATAGGTTTCAAGATTTCTTATCTTCTTTATTTTTCCACTTTCACAGAAAATGCAGTTCATATTACATCCAACCTGTGTTGAAATACATACTCCGTTACCGTAATCGTGTTTCATAAGTACCGTTTCAATAGTATGCCCGTCAAAAAGCCGGAATAAGAATTTGCAGGTTGTATCGCTTTCTTCCTTGGTAACAAACTCTAATTTTGAAAAATCAAAATCGTTATTCAATTTATCTTTTACAGTTAAAGATAAACTTTCGATTTCCGAAAAGGAAGTAATTTTATCTTTATATATTGCATTAAAAACTATTTTTGCTTTGGCCGGATTTTCGTTTATCTTTTTAAAATAATCCTGCAATTTTTCCATCGTTTTATCATATATATTCATAATCAACCCTCTTTAATTATAATTATATAATTTTTTTGTTTTTTTGTAAACTTAAAATTGCTTTTTTCTTATAAAAATGATAAAATATACTAAAACATTGTTTAAAAGGAATGGTTTGAAAAATTATGGCTCAAAGAAATATTTTAATTGCTTTTATTTTAAATCTTGCATTTTCCATTTTTGAAATTATCGGTGGATTGGTTACAGGGAGTGTTGCTATTATTTCAGATGCTATTCACGATATGGGCGATGCTTTAAGTATCGGTATTTCGTATTTTTTAGAAATAAAAAGCAAAAAAGAGCCTGACGAAATATATACATACGGATATAAAAGATACTCTGTTATGGGAAGTTTGATTACAACTGCAGTCTTAATGGTCGGTTCAGTTGCGGTTATATATAACGCTGTTATAAGAATTTTTAATCCTGTTGAAATTGATTATAGCGGAATGATAGTTTTTGCAATTATAGGTGCTGTTGTCAATTTTATTGCAGCATATTTTACAAAAGATGGCGATTCTTTAAATCAAAAGGCTGTTAATCTCCACATGTTAGAAGATGTTCTTGGCTGGATTGTTGTTTTAATCGGTGCGATAATTATGCATTTTACTGATATATCTTATATAGACCCTGTTATGTCAATTTGTGTTTCTCTATTTATATTTAAAGGTGTACTTAAAAATTTAAAGAAAACTGAAAGTATGTTTTTAGAAAAAATTCCTGACAATGTTACCATAAAAGAAGTTAAAGAACATCTTTTGAAAATAGATGGAGTAATTGATGTTCACCATATTCATATATGGAGTATGGACGGATTTAACAATTATGCTACAATGCATATTGTAACAACAGGGGATCATTCGAAAGTAAAAAAAGAAATAAGGGATGAATTAAAAGAGTTTCATATAGTTCATGTTACATTGGAACTTGAAAGCACAGAGGAAGAATGCCACTTTGAGAATTGCCGTATTGAAGAACACAAAAATGAGTGCCACCATCACCATCATCAGCACCATCACTAATTACTAAATAAAAAATTATTATAAAAGGGGATAAATATAATGGCAAATAATTTTCACGCTGATATACTTTATGATTATCTTGTAGAGGGGCTTCCACAACAGGATATTGCTGACCGTTACGGTGTTAACCAGTCAGAAATAAGTGAGATTATAAGAGAAACTTATGGTTTGAATCGCGGAAATGTTAAATGGGGAAAAGGGGCTAACAATCAGAAAGGAAAATATTCTTTTCTTTCTTATGACGATATATGTGCATTTATTGATTCGGGCAGTATGGATATTGATGAGTGGCTGGGCGGAAATGACGGATACGATAACTATACTGAAGAATATAACAATGAATATGAGGATAATTATGATAACAGTTATGATAATAATAACTATTCTGATACTTACAGTAACAACAATTATTCCAATACATATAATCCGTCATACAGCAATAATTCACAATATGGAACAGGTAAAAGAAGAGTGCGTTATGTAAATCCTGATGATTATGACGATAACGGAAATTACCGCGGTTCACGTGGCTCGATGGATGGACGTATAGTTCTTTTAGGACTTGGTGTTGTTATTTTAATTTTAGGATGGCTGGTAAGCAAACTTGGAAACAACGGAGGAATATTGGGGCAAAGTATTCAAATTCTCTGGCACTCGGATTATTTATGGTGGGGAGTTGCCACAGGCGGAATATTCGGTTTTATAAAATATCAGTCTTCAAGAAATTTAGGAGAAGTATTTACAACATGCGGAACCTGGGCGTGGACAGGCTTAGGTTATGTTATAGGTGCAGTTTTATTCTTTGTTAATTATGGTATATTTCTTCCTGCACTGATGCTCGGACTTCTTGGCGCAATAATCTTCTTAATAGGATATAAACTGTTTTATTAAGGGAGGGAATTTATATGGATAATAAAAATAATATGGAAACAAGAGATTTGACAGACAAGGATTTTTACGATCAGGCATGTTCGTATTTTTACTATCATGCAGAACAAAGAACAACAATGATAAATTACTTTATCGCAGTTTTTGCGGCAGGACTTGCACTTTACGGCAGTATGCTTGAAAAATATCCGTTTGCAAGTATGTTTGTGTCAATATTTATGTTTGTTGTATCATTGCTTTTTCACTTGATAGATTTACGAAATCGTTTTGATGTTAAGCAAAGCCAATGCGTAATTGCTCAGATTGAGCATGACTATTCGGTTGACATTTTAAGAGAAAAAGAAGACAAGTATGTTTATGGAGTTTTTTCAAACGAGGATAATATTTTTAAATATTATGGTTTTTCAAAACGCAAGAATAATCCTGAATATAAAAAATTAAGGGCATCTTATAAAGCATGGCAGAAAGATATTTTAAACAAAACTCTTGAAGAAGATTTTAATAAAGAAATGGATGCGTTCTGTAAAAATAACAACAGGGTATCTTATGATGAAATAATGGCAAGTCTTGATGCTAAGTCTGTTGTCACTTTGTCATGGAGTATAAAAGCACTTTATTATGTTTGTATGTTTATAAGTGTTGTGACTTTTATAATTGCAGCATGTATAGTATGGTAGAGGAAGATTAACATGAAAGATATTTCAAAAGTAGATAAAAATTTTATAGTAAAAACCAAAATAGAAAAAGAAGATATTAAGTTTTTTAATCCGGAAGAAAAACCTTTTGAACTTTACGGTGTAGTAAGAGAAGGCGAAAAATTAAGAAGAATG
>JAZOMN010000179.1:0-31820 GCA_045654005.1 Clostridia bacterium | reverse complement strand
AATTTTATCAGTATTTCAGAAATGTTAATGACGCAGATGTTATCAACTGTATGAAACTTATTACATTTATTCCGCTTGAAGAAATTTATGAGTATGAAAAATTAGAAGGAAGCGAAATAAATAAAGCAAAAATGAGACTTGCCTTTGAAGTAACCAAAATGGTTCATGGAGAAGAAGAAGCGAAAAAAGCCGAAGCCGCAGCACTTAACCTGTTTGCAGGTGGTGGAGCAGCAGAAGTTCCAAGTATTGAAATTCCTGCTTCTGAAATAGAAAACGGTATAAATATAATGGATATGCTTGTTATAACAAAACTTGCACCGTCAAAAAGCGAAGCAAGAAGAAATGTTCAGCAAGGTGGAGTATCTGTTAAGGAAGAAAAAATTTCTGATATTAACTTTACCGTTACAAAAGATATGTTCGAAAATAACGAACTTATGGTAAGACGCGGAAAGAAAGCATTTATAAAAGTTATCATAAAGTAAGGGATGTAAAAAGTTGCCCAGACCGTGCAAATAGATAGTATATAATATTCATAATCAAGAAGAATTATAAAATATGTTTTATATCAACCAAAAACAAGGTGTAAATCGCTTGAAGCGATTTATGGAATTTAATTATTTGCACTTTGAACGAAAAAAACCACTCGACGTATCTTAATACGCCTTCGGGCTTACGGGAACAAACTTAAGAAGTTTGTTCCTTTTTTTCCTTCAATCTGAACAATTTTTCCTATCCCTGATTGATTACGAGGGTATCGAACCTCTCGCAATCAATAGAATGTATAAAAGGTTGCAAATATCATACTTGAAATATTATTTTATATATAGTAAAATGAAATTATAGGGGGGATTAAAATGGTAGAGTTATCAAATGAAATGTTAAATGGATTGGTTGCTTTAGTTGTAATAGTGATTGTTGTCCGTCATATTTATCTTAATGTGTCAATTATGTTTGCAATGAGAAAAGTGAATAAAAACCCCAATGAAGCCAATGCCCAGAAAGTTTTCAATCTACTGAACGCAAAACTTGGTGTTAAAATAAATAACCATCCGAAAGACTGGGGGGAATACAGGGATATGTTCTATAAAATAAATGGCTCATCCCAGATTCCAACCGAATTAAAAGAAAAAATTAAAGCGCGTCTTGTAAAAAAAGGCTTGTATATTAATAATACAAAGGTTATAAACAATTATAAAGGGGGAAATGGTAATGTTTGATAAAATTCCAACGTGGTTAAAAATTCTATTAGTGATATGCTTTCCACCGCTTATTATATTCTATATAGGCTTTATGCTATTAAAACCAACAATTAAATATGCGGCACAAGAAAATAAACTTTTTCAAAACCTTGTGAATAATCCAACTAAAGAAAATGCATCAGAGTATATTGAACTTATACGTAATAAACCAACACTGACTTTTCTTCCTGATAATAATCCAAGTTCATGGGCAGTTTTAAGAGAAAAATGGCAGATTATAAACCATTCGAGTAAAATTCCTGCCGAAATGAAAAAAGAAATCTTTGGATATTTGGTAAGTCGCGGACTTTATGTAAATAATTCGAAAATTGTGAATAATTATATAGAAAAAGAACAAACAAACGATACGGTTTAGTATAAAAGAGGGCGTTTAAAAAGTCAATTTTTAAACGCTCTCTTTTAAGGGGATAGGGAAAAAGCTTCAGAATGGACAAGCTTAGCCAAAGTCCTTGACTTTGGGTCACCCGAAGGCGTACTAAGTACGACGAGTGGCTAAGGTTGTTCATAGCAAAAAGTATTAATTCCAAAGATTTTCTTAAAAAAATCTTTACCTTAGCATCACAACCTAAAAAAATTAGGTGCTTACATATTGATATATCCCACTTTTGCGGTCTGGTGTTTTTTAACATCCCCTTTTTCGTCTGATCTGAATAATTTTTCTGTGCGCAAATCGCGTATAGATGTCTTGCTTTGTGAAGATTGTTCTTGATATTGATTTAAAATAGTGTTAAAATGTTATTATGTTAAAAAAGGGGTTGAACATATGAAAAAAATTATTACTGTTTTAATTTTAACCTTATGTTTGTTGATTTTCGGCACATTTTTGGCATCTGCTGAAATTTATGATGGCAAACTTGAATACAACAAGGTTTTGGAAAGCGATGAGATTATTATTACAGGTGTAGTTGACAAATCGGTTACTGAGATAACAATTCCTTCTGAAATTTCAGGAATGAAGGTAACTGAAATAAAAGATTATGCTTTTAAAGATTTAAAGGAACTTGAAACTGTCAAAATTGCAGATAGTGTTACAAAAATCGGGATAAATGTTTTTTATAGATGCAGTAATTTAAAAAACGTAACTTTACCTTCGCAATTAACCAAACTTCCTGACGGAATGTTTTATCAGTGCTCGTCTTTGGAAACAATAGCTATTCCTGAAACTGTTACCGAAATTGGCGAATATGCATTCAGAGAATGTGCTGTAAGAGTATGTACAGCAGAATTTACTGAAGAATCTACTGAAAATTCTACCGGGAAATGTACCCCCACAAACTGCACCGGAAAATGTGATGAAAAATATACCGGTTTAAGCAAAATAGAACTTCATGAAGGAATAACAAAAATCGGGAAATATGCTTTTTACGATTGCAAAGCGTTAACTGATGTAACCCTTCCCAATACTGTTACATATATAGGTAAAAATACTTTTTATGAATGTATTAATCTAAAAAATGTGACTTTGCCATCAGGACTTGAAATAATTCCTGATGGGATGTTTTATCAGTGCTCGTCTTTGGAAATAATTGAAATTCCCGAGACTGTTACCGAAATCGGAGAATATGCATTTAAAGAATGTGCGGCTTTAGGAAACATTGAACTTCATGAAGGCATAAAAACCATAAAATGTTTTGCTTTTTACGGATGTGGTTTTACAAATATATCCCTTCCATCCACTCTTACAAGTATAGAAGAAGCTGTATTTGGTGATTGTAAAAAACTTGTAACTATTTCTGATTGGGGAAGTGTAACTTACATAGGCTACGGTGCATTTGAAGGATGTATAGGCATAGAAAACATAGAACTTCCTGAAAAACTGGAAACGATTGAGGCATGTGCTTTTTTGCAATGTGCTTCTCTTACAAGAATAGATATTCCTGAAAGTGTGACCACTATAGGAGGCTACTGCTTTTCAGGATGTACAAAACTAACCAAAATAGATATACCGAAAACGATAGAAAAAATAGAAGCCTTTACTTTTTCCGGCTGCACAGCATTAACAACAATAACAATACCTGAAAATGTGAAGGAGATAGAAAACAGTGCTTTTTCAGGGTGCACAGCATTAACAACAATAACAATTCCCAAAAGTGTACAATATATGGGTGAAAGAGTTTTTGAAGGTTGCAAAAAATTAAAAACAGCAACAATTTACGGAGATAATCTTACAATCCCTGAATATTTGTTTTTAGGAAATTCTGAACTTACGACAATATATATAAAAGAGGGTGTAATTGAACTTGCTCCATATTCTTTGGCATACTTGGAAACTCTTCAAGAAGTTGAACTTACTAATGATATTAAAACTATTGGAATGGCAACGTTTTTTGGTTGTAAGAATATAAAAACAATAACAATCCCCAAAAATGTAACTTTAATTGATTTTGGTACTTTTTATGAATGTACAAATTTAAAATCTATTACTCTCCCTCAAGGTTTGAAAGAAATAAAACAAGATTCATTTTATAATTGTACCAGTCTTTCAGACATAACAATACCTTTAACAGTAACTGAAATTGGCGGAAGAACTTTTTATAATTGTATCTCTCTTAAAGAAATTGTCATACCTGAAGGAATTGAAACAATTAAATTATATTTATTTGATGCCTGTACTAATTTAAGTGAAATAACTTTGCCAAAAACAGTAACAAAAATTGAAGAATATGCATTCAATAACACCAGAATTTCAACCGTTAATTACGGAGGCAGCGAAGAAGAATTTTCAAAGATAACAATAGATAAAAACAACACAAAACTTAAAACTGCTTATATAAATTATAATATTATTTCGGTAAATAATATAACTCTTGATAAAACAACTGCAGTATTAAAACCTGATGATACTTTGGCTCTTGACTGTGCAGTTTTTCCTGAAAATGCAACCAATAAAGATATTGTGTGGTCAAGTTCTTTAAATAGTGTTGCAACAGTCTTAAACGGAATTGTTACAGCGGTGTCTGAAGGGGAAGCAATAATAACAGTAAAAACCTTGGATGGAAATTATTCTGCAACTTGTCTTATAATCGTATCAGATGAAAATATAAATAAACCGATAGTAACATCTATAAGTACAGTATATGAAATGCCTTATACTTATACCGATGAATACGGAGAAGAAAAAAAGGTGCCAAGCGGTGTTGCTTTTGCAACAGTTTATGACCAGTACGGAAATTACGAGTTAAAAGAATTCGGAATGTTACTTACTGATGAAAACTTAGAAAAAGATGAATTTACACTTTCGAAAAAAGGTGTTATAAAAGGTAAGGGAGAAACAAAGCCGAATTCGAAAGGTCAGTTTGGAATTATGTTCTATGGTAACGGTCTTGAATACCAAAAAACATACTATACCCTATCTTACGCAATATATAAAGATAAAGACGGCAATGAAATAACAATATATGGCGATAATATAACTGAATTTTCACCAAAGGGGGAGTAGATTATGAGATATATTAAACCTGAACTTAAAATTGAAATGATTGAAATAAAAGAAAACATCGCAGGACTTGACGGATGGATGGAAGGCGAGGGAATGTCTGACGCAGGAATAACAAAGGTTTTAGTTGAAAGGCCAAGTTAGATTATATATAATTTTAAGAACCTGCTTAAATATGTGGTCGATTCCAATATTATTTCAAAGAACTTTTAATATTTAAAACACCTTTCTAATAATATAATTAGAGAGGTGTTTTTTTATGACAAAAAGTGTATTTAAAAAAATGTTGACTTTAATTATTTCTGCAGTATTTATAAAAGGACTGGGCTTTTTTTTCAGAATTTATTTATCAAAGGTTGCGGGTGCAGAGGGGTGCGGTCTTTATCACCTTGTGCTGTCAGTTTATGCACTTATGGCAAGTGTTTCTTCTTTTGGGATAAATCAGACGTTGTCAAGACTTGTCGCATATAATGAAAAACACTCCAAGCGAATTTTAAAAACTGCCCTTATTATGACAGGGATAATTTCAACGATAGTGTTTTTAACAGTTTTTTTAAATGCCAGGTATATAGCAATTAACATTTTAAAAGATTCCAGAGTTGTAAAATCTGTAAAAACAGTTGCTTTTTCTTTTCCTGCTATAGCAGTCTTCTCGTCGGTTGCAGGGTATTTTAACGGGCTTACAAAGGTTAAATTTGCATCACACGGGCAGATAATCGAGCAGATAATACGAATAATATTTGTAATGTTGTTTTTAAAAAAGGGAATGGAATCAGGTTTAGATAGCGGAATACTTGTCTTAAGTTTCGGGATAGTTTTGGGAGAATATATTTCGGCAATGTATATCTTTATTTCTTATCTTATCTTTTCAAAGAACAAGAAAGATGCTTATACAAAAAGATATTTTATAAAAGATATACTTAAAATAAGCATTCCTGTCGCATCGGGCGGATATATATCTTCGTTTTTACATACTGTGGAAAATATATTGCTTCGTGAAAAACTTGTCCTGTCAGGTCTTACAAATTCTCAAAGTGTCAGCATTTTAGGACTTGCAAAAGGAATGGCTGCACCGATAATATTTTTCCCTGCCCTTATTACAAATGCCGTTACAATTCTTACTCTTCCCAAAATATCCAAAGAACAATCTTTGCGTAATTATAAAAACATTAAACGGATAACTAAAAACGCACTTTTTATATGTTCATTTACAGGCGTAATTTCTGCCGTTTTGTTTTCTTTGTTTGCAGATAAAATTTGTTTTTTTCTTTATTCAAATTATGACAGTGTGATTTTTGTAAAAGCGATGAGCCTTTCGCTTCCGTTTTTATTTTTTAATATAACTGCTTCGGGAATTTTAAACGGAATGGGGAAGCATTTTATTGTAATGGGCGAAAATGTGTTTATAAGTCTTACAAAACTTTTATCCATAATTTTTCTTGTTGCAAAAATCGGTATAAAAGGATATTTTTTTGGGTTTGTTTTCAGTGAATTTCTGGGATTTGTTATGTATTTTATGTTGATTTATAATTATATTTACAAAAAATATTAAAAATAGTTTGAAAATTGAGAATATATATGTTATACTATATAAGGTTAATTATAAGCATAGCCGTCGGAGAGTTATCCAAATGCGTTTTTGAATGGCAAATTTTTGATATAATTTTGTTAAAAGTCTTGGGAATATAACATATTCCCTGTGCCTTTTGTCTCATTCTATCTAAAAATTTGCTAATTCTAAAATTCTTTAGAACCTGAAACCATTTAAAATTGTGATTTTTTAAGGCGAAAGGTTTTGATAATACGAGGTATATCTAAACCGACAACGATGAAAAAGCCGATTTTCAATGGTTTAAGGCGTATTTGGACAACTCTCCAACGGCTAAACATAGATTTTAAGGAGGAAAGTTACAATGGCAAAAAAAATGATGACCATGGATGGTAACAACGCTGCTGCATATTGCTCTTATGCGTTTACAGAAGTTGCTGCTATCTATCCTATTACTCCTTCATCAACAATGGCAGAAGTTGTAGATGAAATGAGTGCCAAAGGCCAGAAAAATATTTTTGGCGAAACAGTGGAAGTTGTTGAAATGCAATCTGAAGCAGGTGCTGCAGGTGCAGTTCACGGGTCTTTGCAGGCTGGTGCTTTAACAACAACATTCACAGCATCTCAGGGATTACTTCTTATGATTCCTAATATGTACAAAATCGCAGGTGAATTATTACCTTGCGTATTCCACGTTAGTGCAAGAGCACTTGCTGCTCACGCTCTTAACATCTTCGGTGACCATCAGGACGTTATGGCTTGCCGTCAGACAGGTTTTGCTATGCTTGCTACAGGATCTGTTCAGGAAGTTATGGACTTAGCAGGTGTTGCTCACTTAGCATCAATTAAAGGAAGAGTTCCTTTCTTACATTTCTTCGACGGTTTCAGAACTTCTCACGAAATTCAGAAAATCGAAGTTATGGATTATGAAGACTTAAAAGGTCTTATCGATTACGATGCATTAAAAGAATTCAAAGATAATGCTCTAAACCCTGAACACCCTGTTCTAAGAGGTACTGCTCAGAACTCTGACATTTACTTCCAGGGAAGAGAAGCATCTAATAAATACTATGAAGCAATTCCTGATATAGTTAATGACTATATGGGTGAAATTTCAAAAATTACAGGCAGAGAGTACAAGCCTTTCAACTACTACGGTGCTCCTGATGCTGAAAAAGTAATCGTTGCTATGGGTTCTGTTTGTGAAGCATTAGAAGAAACTGTTGATTATTTAATGGCTAAAGGCGAAAAAGTGGGTGTTGTTAAAGTTCACCTATACAGACCATTCTCTGCTAAATACTTCTTTGATGTTCTTCCAAAAACTGTTAAGAAAGTTGCAGTTTTAGACAGAACTAAAGAACCAGGTTCTCTTGGCGAACCTTTATATCTTGATGTATGTAACCTATTCTACGGCAAAGCTGACGCTCCAGTTATCGTTGGCGGACGTTTCGGTTTAGGTTCAAAAGATACAACTCCTACACAGCTTGTTGCTGTATTTAACAATCTTGATGCGGCTGAACCTAAAAATGGTTTCACAATCGGTATCAATGACGATGTTACCAACCTATCACTTCCAATGCCAGAAAAAATCAATGCTGCTCCTGAAGGTGCAACAAGATGTAAATTCTGGGGATTTGGTTCTGACGGTACTGTTGGTGCTAATAAAGACGCAATCAAAATTATCGGTAATAACACCGACCTTTATGCACAAGCATATTTTGATTACGACTCTAAAAAATCAGGTGGCGTAACAATGTCTCACTTAAGATTTGGTAAAAAACCGATAAAATCTACTTACCTTCTTGACGAAGCAGACTATATCGCTTGTCACAAACCTGCTTACATTCATCAGTATGATGTACTTGAAGGTCTTAAAAAAGGCGGAACATTCTTACTAAACTGTGTATGGTCTCCTGAAGAATTAGACGAAAAATTACCTGCAAAAGTTAAAAGATATATTGCTGAAAACGAAATCAATTTCTACACAATCAACGCTGTTGAAGTTGCTGTAAAAGTTGGTCTTGGTCCAAACAGAATTAACATGGTAACACAAAGTGCTTTCTTTAAACTTGCTAATGTTATTCCGTTTGACGAAGCAGTTGCACTTATAAAAGGCGCTATCAAAAAGACTTTCGGCAAGAAAGGTGACGATATCGTTAATATGAACTGCGCAGCAGTTGACGGTGCGATTGACGTTTTAAGAAAAATTGACGTTCCTGCTTCTTGGAAAGATGCTAAAGACGAAGTTAAGGAAGAAAAGAATATTCCTGCATTTATCAAAAATATCGTTGAACCTGTCAACGCACAGGCTGGTAACAAACTTCCTGTAAGTACATTCGTTGGTATGGAAGATGGTACTTTTGAAACAGGAACATCACGTTACGAAAAAAGAGGAGTTGCAGTTAACGTTCCTGTATGGATTGAAGAAAACTGTATCCAATGTAACCAATGTTCATTAGTTTGTCCTCACGCTGCAATAAGACCTGTTCTTTTAACAGCAGATGAAGACGCTAAAAAACCTAATGAATTTACAACACTTAAAGCTACAGGCTTTACCGATATGACATTCAGAATTCAGGTTTCTCCGCTTGACTGTTTAGGATGTGGCGTTTGTGCTAATGTTTGTCCTGCTAAACAAAAAGCTCTTGATATGAAACCTATCGATGCAGTTTCTGATGTTGAAGCAGCTAACTGGGATTACGCAATGACTATCCCTTCAAAACAAAATCAGATCGATATTTCTAAAACAACTAAAAACTCACAGTTTGCTCAACCTATGCTTGAATTCTCAGGCGCTTGTGCAGGTTGTGGTGAAACACCATATATCAAACTTATCACTCAGTTATTCGGCGACAGAATGATTGTTGCAAATGCAACAGGTTGTACTTCAATCTGGGGTGGTTCTGCACCTTCAATGCCATACTGCAAAAATGCAGAAGGCAAAGGTCCGGCTTGGGCTAACTCACTATTTGAAGATAACGCTGAATTCGGTTTAGGTATGGTTAAAGCTAACAACAAGATAAGAAATACATTAGTTAACAGAATGAATTCTGTAATGGATGTAGTTAAACCTGAACTTGCAGATGCTTTCAAAGCATGGATTGAAGGAAAAGACAATGCTGAAGCTTCTAAGAAAGCAGCAGCTGATATTATCGCTCTTATCAAAGATGCAGATATGTCAAATCCTGCTATCAAAGAAATCGCTGACAGAACTGACTTCTTAATTAAGAGATCTCAGTGGGTATTCGGTGGTGACGGATGGGCTTACGATATCGGTTACGGCGGTTTAGACCACGTTATCGCATCAGGCGAAGATATCAATATCTTTGTTGTTGATACCGAAGTTTACTCAAATACAGGCGGTCAGTCTTCTAAATCTACTCCTACAGGCGCAGTTGCTAAATTTGCAGCCGCTGGTAAGAGAACAAAGAAAAAAGACTTAGGTATGATTGCTACAACTTATGGTTATGTATATGTTGCTCAAATCGCTCTTGGTGCTGATATGAATCAGACTCTAAAAGCAATAAGAGAAGCAGAAGCATATCCAGGACCATCTCTGATCATTGCTTATGCACCATGTATCAACCACGGTATTAAGATTGGTATGTCTAATACTATCTTTGAAGAAAAGAAAGCAGTTGCTACAGGTTACTGGCACTTATGGAGATTTAATCCTGAGCTTAAAGCAGAAGGAAAGAATCCGTTTACTTTAGATTCTAAAGATCCTACAGGTACAGTAAGAGAATTCTTAGAAGGCGAAAACAGATACTTGATGCTTAAGAAAGCATATCCTGAAGTTGCTGAAGAATTATTCCAAAAAGCAGAAAAAGATTTAGCAGACAGACTTGAAACTTACAAAAAAATGGCTGAATAACAGACTTTAAAAATTGTCTTAAATATTCACAAATAAAAGATATATGGGATGCGAAAGCATCCCATTTTCTTGTTAATATGTACTAAAAAACCACCGAAATAGGGACAGTCCCTGTTTCGGTGGTTTTTTGGGTAAAAAGTTTTACATTTACAGATAAAAATCGTGATTATTTATCGTTGTATGATAAGTTCGGTTGTTTATTATCCAGAAGTTTGAGGCTTTTTTGGGGTTTAAAAAGTAAAGGCTTTCTCCTGCCACGTTTGTATTTCTTATAGCCAGTGTACTCGCTATCACACTGTCGCGGGAGGGTGTATTATAAATTGAGTTATTAGCAACAGGTTGGAATTGTATTCCATAATTGTTATCAAAAATTACCCCGTATATTGTATTGGGGAAATCTTCGCTTTCCACACGGTTTAAAATAACATTTCCTATTGCGATTTTACCGTTAAAAGGCTCTCCTGAACTTTCCGCTTCAATTATTCTTGATAACCACACTATATCTTCCAAAGAGTAATCTTTTTCAATCAGACTTTCGTCAACCGATATATTTTCTTTTGACAGGTCCACAATATAGAAATCATCGCTCCAATTAACTGTAAAATCAAACATTTCGGATATAAATCGAACAGGAGCCAAAGTTCTGTCGTTTTTTAAAACGATATTATTTGAAACAGGGACCTTTTCTCCGTTAACAAAAGCATACTTGTATCCTGTATATAATTTTACCTCTTTTCCATCATGGGAAAAGGTTACGCTTTTCTCGTCATCTTTCCATTCCATCTCATAAATTCCAAGCGCATTTAATATAAATCTTATCGGAGCATAAGCAGTATTATTTAAAATAAAACTGGAGTTATCAGTATCTAAAACATTACTGTTTACAGAAACCGTAACGGGTATATCATAACCGTAATGAGTGTTTGCACAAACAGTTGAACTTATAAGTGCAGTTAATATAGTTATAATAAGTAATATCTTTTTCACATTTACCTCCTTCCTTTTATAATACATATCCAATTATACCAAAAATAAGACTTTTTATCAATTCCTAATCATTTCCTTTACAATATATGACAATATGTGTTATACTAAATCAGTATGGGATGTTAAAAAACTCCAGACCGCAAAAAGAAGGGAATGACCTAAGTGCCGTTCCAATAAAAATACCACATTATGAATAATATAAAATATTATGTTGTAACAAGGTAAAGATTTTTTCTAAAAAAATCTTTGGAATTTATGCTTTTTGCTATGAACAAACTTAGCCACTCGACGTATCTATATACGCCTTCGGGTGACCCAAAGTCAAGGACTTTGGCTAAGTTTGTCCATTCTGAAGCTTTTTTCCTATCCCTTGTGAAAAGGTATGGAAAGGAATGATTATAAAAATGAAATTTGTAATAGCAACCGGAAATCCGGGAAAAGTTAAAGATTTTAACCTTATTCTATCTATGATGGGGCATGAAGCCGTTTCTTTAAAAGAAATGGGGATTGAATGCGATATAGAGGAAACAGGAGAAACATTTAAGGAAAATTCATATATTAAAGCAAAGGCGATTTATGATATTGTAAAACTTCCTACCATAGCAGACGATTCAGGCCTTTGTGTTGACGCGCTTGATGGTGCTCCCGGAGTCTATTCTGCGCGTTATGGCGGAGAAGGACTTGACGATAGAGGAAGATGTATAAAACTCTTAGAGGAAATGAAAAACGAAGAAAACAGGAAAGCATGGTTTAAAAGTGCGATTTGCTGTATATTAAATGATGATATAAAAATTGAAGTAGAGGGCGAATGTGAAGGCACTTTACTTTATGAAATAACAGGGGAAAACGGATTTGGATATGACCCTTTATTCTATGTTGAGAAATTTAAAAAAACATTTGGAGAAGTATCTAAAGAAGAAAAAAATGAAATTAGCCACCGTAGAAAAGCAATGGATAAATTAAAAGAAGAATTGAAAAAGGTGCTTAAGTTATGAATATAAGAGAAATGACTGAAGAAAGAGAATATTCTGTTCTTTCGCCTTTTGCTCAAAAATCAAAAGAGTCAAAGGGTAGGCAGGCTTACGAATCCCCCTGCGATGTGAGAACAGACTTTCAAAGGGATGCTGACAGGATAATTCATTCCAAAGCATTCCGCCGTCTTATGCATAAAACTCAGGTTTTTTTGTCTCCTCAGAAGGACCATTACAGAACAAGACTTACCCATACATTAGAGGTTTCTCAGATTGCCCGTACAATTTCAAGAAGCCTTTATCTTAATGAAACGCTTACCGAAGCAATTGCTTTAGGGCATGATTTGGGGCATACGCCTTTTGGTCATATCGGCGAAGAAGTTTTAAATATAATATGCGAAAACGGATTTTGCCATAATGAGCAAAGTCTTCGTGTAGTTGACTATATAGAAAAAGAAAAAGGTCTTAATCTTACTTTTGAAGTAAGAGACGGAATTCTTAACCATACGGGCGATGGTATCCCGAAAACCAATGAGGGAAAAGTCGTTCGCTTAGCCGACAGGATTGCGTATATCAATCACGATATTGACGATGCTATCCGTGCAGGTATTCTTTGTAGAGAGGATATTCCCGAAAGATTTAATAAAGTTCTGGGGGATAAACATTCCAAGAGAATAAATACAATGATTTTAGACATAATTGACAATTCAAAAGACGGCAACATTAAAATGAGCGAACCTGTGTATAAGGCAACAAATGATTTAAGAGATTTTATGTTTGAAAAAGTATATATGTCAGAATATGTAAGAAAAGAAGAAGCCAAGTCAAAAGAACTCATAAAATTTCTTTACGATTATTTTTATAATAATAAAGATTTACTTCCTAATGAATATTTAAGAAGACTTGAAGAAGACGGGCTGTCAAGAGTAGTATGCGATTATATTGCCTGTATGACAGACAGGTATGCAATAACTTTATTTGAAGAATTTTTTGTTCCAAAACAAATGTTTTAGTGCGGTTGAGTATCAACCGCAGCGATATAAATTCCTGACCGAGTTTGCGATATGTTCTCTATACGCGATATATCCTAACGGATGCGATATGTTGCCTTGCAGCAACGAGAATAAGGAATTTATAACATATCGCAACCGAATGAAAGGAGGTTATATCGCATTTGAACAGTGTGAAAATATATCGCACGAGCGTGAGTGAGTATATCACCCAATTGATTAGCAGCTAGATTATACGGTCTTTATATGCGAACTCACCAAAACCTTAAAAACCGGCAAAAAACAGGTTTGAATATTAAAATAAACTGTGAAAACAAATGTTTTAGATTTTTTAAAAGGAATTTTATTCTTTTTGTCGAAATGTAATAGTAGAAAGCAAGCAGATGCTAATGTATCTGCTATAGTCGGAGGATTGAAATGGCTTTATATTTTGATGATATGCTTTTAGAAGAAATCAGGCAGAGAAATGACATTGTAGATTTAATTTCAATGTACACCGACCTTAAGCAAAGCGGAAACAGGTTTTTGGGGTTATGTCCTTTCCATAAGGAAAAGACCCCGTCTTTTTTTGTTAATAAGGACGACCAATTGTATTACTGCTTTGGCTGTCATGAGGGCGGAAACATCATAAATTTTGTTGAAAAAGTGAATAATCTTGATTTTATTGAGGCCGTGAAATTCCTTGCTGAAAGAGGCGGTGTTGCACTTCCTGAAGAAAACGGCGAAGTTTCTAAAGAGCATCAGTTAAAAAAAGATATTTATGAAATAAATAAGGCTTCTGCCGTATATTTTCATAATAATCTTATGAATGATAAAAATGCTCTTAAATATCTTACCGACAGAGGCCTTGATATAAAAACGATAAAAAATTTCGGTTTGGGGTATTCTAAAAGTACATATACTGACCTTTATGAACATTTAAAACTTAAAGGCTTTTCCGAATGGGCGATGGTAAAAGCAGGGGTAATTTCCAAAAAGGAAAATAAAGTTTATGATTTTTTCAGGGGAAGAATTGTATTCCCTGTAATAGATTTAAGAGGAAATGTAATTGCTTTTAGCGGTCGTGTTATGGATGACAGTTTGCCTAAATACCTTAACACCGGCGAAACCGAAGCCTTTAAAAAAAGGCAGAATTTATTTGGGCTTAACCTTGCTAAAAACTCAAAGAAAGATTATATATTACTTGCAGAAGGTCAGATGGATGTTATTGCACTTCATAAGTACGGCTTTAACAATGCAGTAGCATCACTTGGAACAGCGTTTTGCGAGGACCATGCAAAACTTATAAAAAGATATGCGAAAAAAGTTGTAATTTGTTATGATAATGACACGGCAGGGCAATCGGCAACAAATAAAGCAGCCGATTATCTTATCGCAGAAGGTGTATCTGTGAACGTTGCCATATTAAAAGGTGGAAAAGACCCTGACGAAATTTTGAAAAAATCAGGGGAAGAATTTTTTGGTAATTTAGTAAAAAATGCTCCTACATATATGGAATATCTTTTAAATAAAGAGATTCAAAATCATGACTTAAATACAATGGAAGGAAAAATTTCCTACGCAAGAAGTGCAACTAATCACTTAACTAAAGTTATTGATCCTCTGGAAAGAGAACTGTATATTAAAAAAATTTCAAGGGAACTTGATATAAGCGAAGAACTCATTTACGGAGAAATAAAAAAAATAAGCAATTTCACAAAAAGAAATGAAGAAAAAACCAAAGAGGTTAAAGAGAATATAAAAAGGCAAAAGGAAACATCAATAGACAAGATAAATTATAACCTTGATGTTTGCGAAGGGGAACTTATAAATATTCTTATAAATAATATAACATGGTATAAAAGATTAAAAAATCATCTTGGCGACAATTTCTTTTCTTTTGAACTTTATAATAAAATTTTAACTGTTTTATCTTCTCTTATAGAAGAAAAAGGTGGATACGACATCAATATGATTGTGGACAGGCTTTCGGAAAAAGAAAAGGGGAAAATAATAAGTTTTAAAATGAAAGGGTTAAATTACGAAGTAAATGAAAAATCCATTTCCGAACTTTTAAAACGAATAACTTATCTTAAAAATCAGCAAAATGTTGCAAATGCAGACTCTTTGGAGGACTTAAATGCAAAACTTATGTCGCTCAGGGATAAAAAATGAAAATATACATAATATATAAGGTAGTACTGAAAGGAGAAATCAGATGTCTGAGGTAGTGAGTAAAAGAACGGCTATTAAGGAATTATTAGAACTTGCAAAAGCCAATAATAAAATAACTTTGGGGGAACTTAATGACCGTTTAAGCGAAATCGACTTAAATGTTGAGGATATCGAGAAAATTTACGAAAAGTTAGAAAAAATGGGTGTTGAAATTGTCAATGACCCTGAAAGTGACAACCCCGAAGATATGGACTTTAAGGAACAGGATGTTGAAGAAATTATTCTTCAGGATGGTATCGGTATAGACGACCATGTCCGTATGTACTTAAAAGAAATAGGGAAAGTGCCTCTTTTGTCAACAGAAGAAGAAATTATGTATGCTCAGCGTATGGCAGAGGGCGACGAAACTGCAAAACAAATGCTTGCAGAAGCGAACTTAAGACTTGTTGTATCAATCGCAAAAAGATATGTGGGAAGAGGTATGCTCTTTCTCGACTTAATTCAGGAGGGGAATTTAGGTCTTATTAAAGCGGTTGAAAAGTTTGACTTTACAAAAGGTTTTAAATTTTCCACTTATGCTACCTGGTGGATAAGACAGGCGATAACAAGGGCTATTGCTGACCAGGCAAGAACTATAAGAATTCCTGTTCACATGGTGGAAACAATAAATAAATTACTTAGAGTTTCAAGACAACTTTTACAAGAACTTGGAAGAGACCCTACTCCTGAAGAACTTTCAAAAGAACTTAATATGTCAGTTGAAAAGGTAAGGGAAATCCAGAAAATCAGTCAGGACCCTGTATCTTTAGAAACCCCAATCGGCGAAGAGGAAGACAGTCATCTTGGCGACTTTATTCAGGATTCAGATGCTCAGTCTCCTGCAGACGCCGCAGCATATACACTTTTAAAAGAACAGTTCCAGGAAGTTTTAGGAACATTAACACCAAGAGAAGCAAGAGTTTTAAAACTTCGTTTCGGTTTGGAAGACGGTCAGATGCGTACTTTGGAAGAAGTGGGTAAAGAATTTAACGTTACAAGAGAAAGAATAAGACAGATTGAAGCAAAAGCGTTAAGGAAATTAAGACATCCGTCAAGAAGTAAGAAACTAAAAGATTTTCTTAATTAGTATATATATTTGAAAAGAGGTAATTTTTAATGAAAATAGAAACAAAATGTCTTCATTCGGGATATAAGCCCGGAAACGGAGACCCAAGAGCACTTCCTATATATCAGAGCACAACATTTACTTTTGACTCAACAGAATTTATAGGCGATTTATTTGACTTTTCGGCAAGCGCTCATTTTTACTCAAGACTTTCCAATCCGACTGTTGCGGCAGTGGAAGAAAAAATCGCTGATTTAGAAGGCGGTATAGGTGCACTTTTAACATCGTCAGGTCAGGCGGCTACAACTATTTCTCTTCTTAATATATTAAAAAGTGGAGACCATTTTATAAGTTCCTCAACTATTTACGGTGGTACATATAATTTATTTAACGTAACCTTAAGAAAACTCGGAATAGATGTTACATTTGTTGACCCTGAACTTCCGCTTGAAGAGTTGCAAAAAGCATTTAAACCTAACACAAAAGCAGTTTTTGGGGAAACTATTTCAAATCCTACAATAAATGTTTTAGATATTGAAAAATTTGTTAAACTTGCTCACGACAATAATGTTCCTTTCATTATTGACAATACTTTTGCAACTCCTGTACTTTGCAGACCAATTGAATACGGCGCAGATATTGTTATTCATTCAACCACAAAATATATGGACGGTCATGCAATTCAGGTAGGCGGAGCGATTGTTGACAGTGGTAATTTCGACTGGAAGAAAAACGGATTTACCGAACTTTACGAGCCTGACGAATCATATCACGGACTTATTTATACTGATCATTTCGGGAAAGCCGCATACATTGCAAAAGCAAGAGCACAAATGATGAGAGACTATGGTATGTGCCAGACTGCAAACGGTGCATTCTTACTTAATTTAGGTCTTGAAACATTGCCTTTAAGAATGGCTAAACACTGTGAAAACGCTGAAAAGGTCGCAGAATTTTTTGCAACAAGAAAAGAAGTTAAGCATGTAGGTTATCCAACACTTAAAACAGATAAAAATTACGAACTTTACAAAAAATATCTGCCGGACGGTGCAAGTGGTGTAATCGCAATTATAATTGATGGCGGAAAAGAAAAAGCCGTTAAGTTTATGGATAACTTGAAATTAGCATCAAATGTTGTTCACGTTGCTGATATTCGTACTTGCGTTCTTCATCCTGCAAGTGAAACTCACAGGCAGCTTAGTGATGAACAGTTAAAAGAAGCGGGTATTGACGCAGGACTTATAAGGGTTTCTGTAGGTTTAGAGAATATAGACGATATTATTGCCGACTTTAAACAGGCACTTGATAGCATTTAATTATGAATACGATACTAACAAAAGATTCAACTCTGCCCAAAACAAATACGGGCAGAGTTGTATATCTTGATATTTTGAAAACTATAGCCATAATAGGCGTTCTTTTAATACATATAACTTCACGGGGATTTTCAAGTTTTGAATTTCTTAATTTTGATTATCTTGTATCAGCCTTTGTGAATTCAACTGTGCGTTTTAGTGTGCCTGTTTTTATAATGGTAAGCGGAACGCTTTTTTTAAATGAAAAAAAGGAAATTCCTATAAGAAAGATGTACTCAAAATATGTTTTAAGAATTATAATCGCTCTTATAATTTTTGCTTGTTTTTATGAGTTTTGCGATCTTTTAATTGGCTACTTTAAAACAGGAGTGTTTGAAAAAGCACTGATTGAAAAAGGGATAGAAAATCTTTTATATTTAAATACTCATTTTCATTTATACTATCTTTATATAATAGTTATTATATATATGTTAGTGCCTGTAATGAAAGTGTTCTTAAAATCTGCAACAAGAAGAGATTTTGAGTATCTTTTAGGTTTCTTATATCTTTTTGCAGTTATTATGCCTTGTTTTAAGTCATTTTTCCATTTTGAGTTTATCGGAAGCGGTATGACTGCACAATATATGATAAACCTTACCTATGGAATGCTTTTCTATTTTCTTTTGGGTCATTATCTTAATAAATATACTCTGAAAAGAAAAACGGAAAATGCAATAATTATAACAGGAGTTATATCATCGGTTGCAACATTTTTGCTGACAGTTTTTGAAACTAAGATTTACGGGCAATTTAATGGGATATTCATTGAAGCAATGACTGTAAATGTCAGCCTTATAGCATCAGGGCTTTTTATATTTGTAAAAAGAATTTCACAATATGTTAAGAATGGGAAAATATTTGTTTTATTTTCCAATGCAAGTTTTTTAATATATCTTATTCACGATTTTTATAATATAGTTTTAGATAAATTGGGACTTAATCTTACAACATATCCTGCCATTATTTCAATTCCAATGCTTCTTGTGTTGGTGTTTGGCATGTCATATATAACTTATCTGATTTTAAGAAAAATACCTTTCTTAAATAAAATACTTTAAAACGGAGAAATATTATGGGGAAAACGTATGTACTTTATAATCCTCTTTCCAACAATAAAAGAGGAATGGAACTTGCCGAAACTGTAAAAAATGTTATTACAGATGACGAGTTTGAATTTTTAAACATAATAAATATAGAAGATATAAAACAGTTTATAAATTCAAAAAGCGACAATGAGAGAATTATTGTTGCAGGAGGAGACGGGACTTTAAATTACTTTATAAATTGTTATGACGAGTTTAAAAAGGATATATATTTTTATCCTTGCGGTAACGGGAATGACTTTGCAAGAGATATAGGTTTACTAAATAAACTTATTTATCTTAACGACTATATAAATAAAATTCCTTCCTGCATAGTGGGCGGCGAAAAAAGAAAGTACATAAACGGCGTTGGAATAGGAATAGATGGCTTTGTTTGTGCAAAAGTCAATGAAAAGCGTTTTGATAAAGAAGATGCAAGTTATATAAAAATTGCATTAAAGGCAATTTTCGGCGATTATAAAAAGACAAATGCAACCGTATGGGTAGATGATAAAAAGTACGAGTTTAACAATATATGGTTTTTAGCCGCTATGAAAGGCAGATACTGCGGAGGCGGGTTTATGATGACGCCAAAACAGGACAGAATGAGTGATAAAGGTGAAATATCTTTACTTGCTGTTCATAATGCGTCTTTGCCAAAAATTCTTCTTGCTTTTATGCTTGTCTTTAAAGGGAAACATACAATTTTAAAAAAGAGTGTTACTATCCTTAAAGGAAATAATATTAAAATAGAATTTGATACTCCGTCTTATATGCAACTTGACGGCGAGTCATATACCGATATATCAGAAATTAAAATAGAGACTGAAATGATAAGAGAAATAGTAGAGGTGTAGTATGGAATTTGATAAACTTATAAATTTAAGAGAATCCTGCAGAAATTTTGATTCTTCCAAAGATGTAGAAGATGAGAAAATAAGAAAAATTATTGAGTCTTCTAATTTATCTCCCTCTGCCTGTAACGGTCAACCGTATTTCTTTTCTGCTTTAAAAGGGGATATGGCAAAACAAGTAGAAAAAGCATGTTCAACACTCGGTATGAATAAATTTGCACTTGACGCACCTGCACTTATTGTTATAAGCGAAAAACCTTATGTGAAGTCTGCAGGGGTTGGAGCTAAAGTTAAAAATAACGATTACCGTTCGATAGATATAGGAATTGCAACAGCTTTTATGACTTTGGAGGCACAAAATCAAGGAGTTTCAAGTTGCATACTCGGTTGGTTTGACGAAGAAAAAATTCAAAAAATTCTGGATATCAAAGAAAGGATAAGATTGGTTGTCCTTTTAGGATATTCCAAAGACGAAAAGCCAAGAGATAAAAAAAGAAAATCAATAGACGAAATATCTAATATATGTAAAATATAGAAAAGAATTATTATCCCAAATTGTAGGGGACGGCGTCCTTGACGTCCCGCATATTATATTAATTTTATAAAAGGTGATGTTTTTAACATCACCTTTTATGATACCTGTATCAATTGCATTTACATACAATTTTTCCGTCTTCGGCTTTTAATATAACTTTACTTGCGTTTTTAATATTTCCTTTTAACATTTCTTCTGAAAGTAAATCTTCTATATCTGTTTGTATAGTTCTTCTTAAAGGCCTTGCACCATAAGATAAATCAAATCCTTTTTCACAAAGATAGTCATATACTGTTTCGTCAATCGTAAGTTCGATTTCTCTTTCTTCAATTCTCTTTGCAAGAGAAGAAATCATAATTTTTGCAATTTCTTTAATATCTTCTTTTGACAGTTTGTGGAAAACAATGATTTCATCAATTCTGTTAATAAATTCAGGCCTTAAATAAGATTTAAGTTCAGAAAGCACATTGTTTTTAATAGTTTCGTATGAATTATCTTCTTCGCTTTGTGAAAAGCCTAATTTTGCTTTGTTTTCAACAATTTTGGAAGCACCTATGTTTGATGTCATAATAACAACTGTGTTTTTAAAATCAACTTTTCTTCCTTGTGAATCGGTCAAAATACCGTCTTCAAGTATCTGTAAAAGTGTGTTGAATACATCAGGGTGCGCTTTTTCAATTTCATCAAACAGAATAACGGAATATGGGTTTTGCCTTACTTTCTTTGTTAGTTGACCTCCCTCATCGTGCCCTATATATCCCGGAGGAGAACCGATAAGACGGGAAACCGAATGCTTTTCCATATATTCAGACATATCAATTCTTATCATACTGTCCTGATTGCCGAACATTACCTCAGATAAGGTTTTTGCAACTTCAGTTTTGCCGACCCCTGTAGGACCTAAGAATAAGAATGAGCCGATTGGTCTTTGAGGGTCTTTAAGTCCTGCTCTGTTTCTTCTTATTGCTTTTGCAATTTTTGAAATTGCTTCTTCCTGACCGACCACTCTTTTGTGCATACTTTCTTCTAATTTTAAAAGTTTTTCGCCCTCTTCTTCGGTGAGTTTTGAAACAGGAATTTTAGTCCACACCGAAATTACCTCTGCGATATTTTCTTCTGTAACACAGTCAACCGTTTTAGAGTTTTCTTCTTCTCTTTTTATTTTCTTTTCTTCAAGTTCTTTTATAAGTGCACCCTCTTCGTCACGAAGTTTCGCAGCATTCTCAAAGTCCTGTGCAAGTATTGCCTCATTTTTTTCTGCTTTTATTTTTTCGATTTTTTCTTCCAACTCTTTATAATCAGGAGGAGTTGTTAGATTTCTTATTCTTAATTTTGAAGATGCCTCGTCTATTAAGTCGATAGCCTTGTCAGGAAGAAAACGGTCAGTAATATAACGATATGATAATTTTGCAGAAGCAACAAGTGCCTCGTCAGAAATTTCCACCTTGTGATGTGCTTCGTATTTATCTCTTAACCCTTTTAAAATTTCAATTGTTTCTTCAACTGTCGGCTCATCGACATTAACAGGCTGAAATCTTCTTTCAAGTGCAGAATCTTTTTCTATGTGCTTTCTGTATTCGTCAAGGGTAGTTGCTCCTATTAACTGAATTTCGCCTCTTGCCAAAGATGGTTTTAAAATGTTTGCCGCATCAATTGCTCCCTCTGCCGCACCTGCACCGACAATAGTATGAATTTCGTCAATAAATAAAATGGTATCTTTGTTTTCTTTTACTTCATTTATTACTTTTTTAATTCTTTCTTCAAATTCGCCTCTGTATTTAGAGCCTGCAAGCATAGAGGTTAAATCAAGAGTAATAAGTTTTTTGTTTCTTAAAGTTTCGGGAACTTTATTTTCATATATTTTTTGTGCAAGTCCTTCAATTATTGCAGTTTTACCAACACCAGGTTCACCAATTAAGCACGGATTGTTTTTCGTTCTTCTTGATAAAATTTCAATAACTCTTGAAATTTCTTCGTCTCTTCCTATAACAGGGTCAATCTTTCCTTCTTTTGCCGCCTTGGTTAAATCAACACCGTATTTTTCATTCTCACTGTTTTTACTTTCGTTTTTAAAATTGTTTTTCTCCTGCGGTGTACCCTCGTTAAAAATTCTCAGAACATCCTGAGTTATTTTTTCAGGGTCGCAGTTAAGTTCGGTAATTATTTTATAAGCAACCGAATCGTTTTCATTAAGAAGTGCAAGCAGAAGATGTTCGGTGCCAATGTATTGATGATTTGAATTTACCGCAATTTCTAAAGATATCTCTAAAATTCTTTTGCATCTTGGGGTAGGGTATTTTCTTTTATTATCGGGAGTTCCTTTGCCGATAAGTTTTTCAATCATCAATGTAACATTTTCTTCTGTTATATTATTTGAACTTAGTGCGTTAAACGCAATCCCTGTGCCTTCTTTTAAAAGCCCCAGCAAAATATGTTCACTTCCCACATAATTATGCCCAAGTTCCATTGCCGCTTTTTCCGAAAGGGAAAGGGCATTTTCTGCTTTTTTTGTAAATCTTTTATCGTACATTTAAATCACATCCTTTAAAATCTCTGCTCTTAATTTATCTCTTTTTTGGCTATCTTCTTCGCCAATGCTGTTAGGCGCAAGAGAAGAAATAAGTTTTACAAAAGAATTTTTTTCTACATTTGTAATTATTCCCAGGTTTATGCCAAGATAAACCATTGACCATAATCCTGAAAATTCTTTGTAATTTATAAGATAGCAATTTTTTAAAATTCCGTAAGAACGCATAATCTTATCTTTTAAGTTGTCGTTTAAAATTGCCTTTCTTAAATGTTCTTCCTGTTTTACAATCTGAATTGTAACATTTTTAATTTTTTCTATAATCTCTTCTTCAGAAAGTCCCAAAGTTATCTGATTGGAAATCTGAAAAATATTTCCAAGACTTCCTGAACCCTCGCCGTAATAACCTCTTATAGCAATTCCTAAACGGTTAACATTTTCTGTAAGTTCGTTTATTTTACCGCACAGGGAAATCGCAGGTATATGAAGCATAACCGATGCTCTTAAACCTGTACCTGTGTTTGTGGGGCAACTTGTAAGATAACCGTATTTTTCAGAGAATGCGTATTCCTTGCCTTCTTCAATAAGGTCATCACAAGCGTTTGCAAGAGAGAACGCCTCGTCTAAATTAAAACCTTCTTTTATTACCTGAATTCGTAAGTGGTCTTCTTCGTTTATCATAATGCTTATTTCTTTATTCTTATCTAAAATAACCGATGACGGAACTTTTGAATTAAGTATATTCGGACTTATAAGATGGGATTCTACAAGTTTTAGTCCTTCTGTTTTTAATTCGTTTTCTTCAATTTCCCTGAAAAAAACGGGCGAGTTAGAATTAGATGAAAGAATGATTCCTTTAACCTCATTTGTGATTTTCAAAGCATCTTCTTTTGATATTTTGGATATAAAGGGATAATCTTTAAAATTTCTTGCAAGTCTTATTCTTGTGCTTAGTACAATATTTTCCATATTAACCCTCCATTTCTCTTAATTCGTCTCTTATTTTTGCTGCTTCTTCATAATTTTCTTCGGATATGGCTTTTTGAAGTTTTAATTTAAGTTCAGACTTCAACTTCTTGATTTTTAAATCTTCTCCACATCTTTTCGGTATTTTTCCTGTATGGGAAGACGAGGTGTGTATGTTTTTAAATAAAGGGTCTAAATAACTTTCAAATTTTTTAAAACAATCTTCGCAACCGAATTTACCTGTTTCTTTAAATTCTTTGTAGGAAGTATGGCATCTGTCGCACACATAATCCGATGTGATAACAGGGGTAAACATTCCGAATAAATCGTTTAAAATACTGCCTGTTGAAAATTCATTAAAGTTTAAATCATCGCTTCCCGCACAAGCCTGGCACAAATATTTTTCTGTAATGTTACCATTATAATTTTTAACTATTTTAACTGTCGCATTGTTTTTCTTGCATTTTTCACAAAGCATTCCGGTCAACTCCTTTTAATATTCGTGAGAATGTTTTTCATAATTTTCGCTCTTAAATAATCTTTGATTTCGCTGTCTGTATTTAAAGTATTGTCAGAAACCGCAGCAAACATAATATTTGCCTCTCTTTTTGTAATAATACTATATTCAAATAATGTTTTAATATATGAGTAGGCTTCCCCTTGCTTTAAGAAATTACCGATTGAGTTAATAAGAGTGGAAATATAATCATTCTTTGTAAGCGCAACTTTTCTTATGGTAATTCCTCCGCCTCCGCCTCTTCTTGATTCCACGATAAACCCATGCTCATTTGTAAACCTTGTTGCTATAACATAGTTTATCTGTGACGGAACGCAGTTGAAGAAACTGGCCAAATCATTCCTTTTTATATTTACCTCGTTATCGTTGGCAAGAAGTTCTTTTATATAGTTTTCTATAATATCGGATATTGCCATATTATCCCTCCTTTTGACTTTGACTATCTTTGACCTTTATTATATAATAAATCAATTTTTTCAAAATGTAAAGAGGTATTTTAAATATTTTTTTGTCTTTTTTTGCAAAAACATTATTTCTTAGTATTTAAAATATAAAAATACTTAATTTTTCGTTTAAAATCTTGTTTTTTCTTTAAAATACGGTTTTTAAAACTTTTTGTGTCAAATTTTAACAAATTGTCAAAAAGATCTTGAAAAAAATTTAGTAAAGTTGTATAATTATAATGTGCTAAATAATAAAATATAGTGCAAAAGAATGCACTTACAAAGGAGAGGAAATTATGGAAAAACTTTTCAAATTAAAAGAACATGGCACAAATGTTAGAACAGAGATTTTAGCAGGTATAACAACATTCCTTGCAATGGCTTATATTCTTGCTGTAAATCCAAGTTACTTAGGTGGTATTCCTGGCGCAACACCTGGAGCAATCTTTATGGCAACAGCTATTTCTGCTGCTATTGCTACAATTTGTATGGCATTCTTTGCTAATTATCCTGTAGCACTTGCATCCGGCATGGGGCTTAATGCTTTCTTTGCTTTTACCGTATGCGGAGCAATGGGTTGTTCTTATCAGGTTGCATTAACAGCTGTATTTGTTGAAGGTATTATTTTTATAGTTCTTTCATTATTCAAATTCAGAGAAGCTCTTGTTAACAAAATTCCTACAAACCTTAAATTTGGTATCACTGCAGGTATCGGTCTGTTTATTACAATTATTGCTCTTATCAACTCAAAAGTAATAGTTGCTGACCCTGCAACAACAGTTGCTTTAGGTAATCTTGCTTCTGCTCCTGTTGTTTTATCAATAGTTGGTTTACTAATTATAGGTTTATTAGAATATAAAAAAGTTCCTGGCGGAATTTTACTTGGTATTATTATTACATGGATTTTAGGCATAGTTGCTGAACTTTGCGGTTGGTACGCTGTTGACCCTGCAAACGGAGTATATTCAGTAATCCCAAGCCTTTCATGGGAATCAATCAAATCCAATTTCGTTGCACCTATAATGTTTAACTTTGACTTTGGATTTATTGCTAAAAACTTTGCTTCATTTATAATTGTTGTATTCACTTTCCTTTATACTGATATTTTTGATACAGTTGGTACTTTAATCGGTGTTACTCAGAAAGCCGGTTTAATGAATCAGGACGGCACATTACCAAAAGCAGGCGGAGCTTTAATGGCTGACGCTGTTGGTACAGTTGTAGGTGCATGTCTTGGTACTTCTACTGTTACAAGTTATGTTGAATCTTCTGCAGGGGTTGCTGCAGGCGGTAAAACAGGTTTAACAGCTCTTACAACAGGTATATTATTCTTAGTAGCAATTATCTTTGCTCCTATATTCCTTGCAATTCCTTCATTTGCTACTACACCTGCTATGCTTTATGTTGGTATTCTGATGCTTTCAGCAATCAAGAATATGGACTTTGAAGGTGATATTGCTGACGTTGTAGGCGGATTCTTAGCAGTTGTTATGATGCCTTTTGCTTACTCAATCGCAACAGGTATTATGTTCGGTATCGTTTCTTGGGTTATCTTAAAGGTATTAACAGGAAAAATTAAAGACATAAGCGTTATTATGTGGGTTTCATTTGCATTATTTGCTGCTTATATTGCTACTTTAGTATTCTAAGAAGGACTTTGATATGGAAAAAAATTACACATTAGATGTTGCAGGGCTTAAAAGAGAATTGCCATTTTTTAAGGTTAGTGACGAACTGACGATTGCAGCTTTTATTATGTTCGGTGATGTTGAACTTACAGAACATTGTGCAAAAGCGCTTTTAGAGAAAGCCCCTGAGTATGACATAATGATTACTGCAGAAGCAAAAAGCATTCCGCTTATCTACGAAATGGCGAAACAAGCAGGCGCAAATAATTATGTTATAGCGAGAAAGAAACCAAAGGTTTATATGAAAAATCTTATAAGTGTTTCGGTTAATTCGATAACAACTCATGGTGAGCAGAATTTATATCTCGGTGAAGACGATATAAACCTTTTAAAAGGCAAAAGAGTGCTTATAGTTGACGATGTTATAAGCACAGGCGAATCTCTTAGGGCGATTGAAACTCTTGTTGAAAAAGCAGGGGGAATTATTGTCGGTAAAATGGCAGTCCTTGCTGAAGGCGACGCAATCAAAAGAGATGATATTATTGCACTTTCCCCATTACCTCTTTTTGATAGTAACGGAGAAATAATAGGTTAAAAAAAGGGTACCGTTTCAATTTGAACGGTACCTTTTTTAATTATAATATAAGTTTACGCTTTGTTTATTGAACCGAAAAGTTCCATTTTTTCTTTAACAGTTTCTTTTATTGCTTCAAATCCGGGTGCTAATACTTTTCTTGGGTCAAAACCTTTTCCTGATAAATCTTTGCCCTCTTCAATATATTTTCTTGTAGCAGCAGCAAATGCAAGCTGACATTCTGTATTAACATTGATTTTTGAAACGCCAAGAGAAATTGCTTTTTTAATCATATCAGTAGGAATTCCTGTTCCACCGTGAAGTACTAAAGGCATAGGATTTGTTTTTTCTTCAATTTTTGCTAAAACTTCAAAGTTAAGTCCCTGCCAGTTTTCAGGATATTTACCGTGAATATTTCCGATACCTGCAGCAAGAATGTCAACACCTAAATCAGCGATAAGTTTACATTCTTCAGGATCAGCAACTTCGCCGTTACCAACAACACCGTCTTCTTCACCGCCGATTGCACCAACTTCTGCTTCAACAGAAATGCCTTTTTCGTTAGCAATTTTTATAATTTCTTTTGTTTTTTCAATGTTTTCTTCTATTGCATAGTGAGAACCGTCAAACATAACTGATGTAAAACCTGCATCAATTGCTTTTAATGCACCTTCGTATGAGCCGTGGTCAAGATGGATAGCAACAGGAACATCAATATCAAGTTCCTCGATCATACCTTTAACCATTCCCACAATAGTTTTATAACCTGCCATATATTTTCCTGCGCCTTCAGATACCCCTAAAATAACAGGCGATCTGTTTTCTTTTGCAGTAAGAAGAATTGCTTTTGTCCACTCTAGATTGTTGATGTTGAACTGACCTACTGCATAATGGCCTTCTTTTGCTTTTTTCATCATTTCTTTTGCTGATACTAACATATTAAATTTCCTCCCAAAGTATATATATTTTAAGTATATGACAAAATAGGAAAAAAATCAATATATTTCTAAAAAGTATTGAATAAAAAGATGGAATTTGATGTTTTGGGGTAGTTTTAGTTATTATCAGTTATCTTAATGAAGAGCCGAACGGTTCAGATGCGATTTGTACGAAGTGCAACATCGTTGTTGCGTAGCAACACATCATTTGCCAAAGGCAACATCATTTATCGTAGATAACATCATTTTGTGTCCGCAAAGGTATAATGATGTTGACCGCAAACGGTCAAACAGTGTACTTGCTCTACTCGTAATGATGTTGTGTCCTCAAGGACACAAACACAAAAAAAGAACGCAATATGCGTTCTTTTTTTGATGGCTGCGGGAGAAGGATTCGCCTCCGGCCCCCGTTCGCAACATCAATTCAAACTGCGTGTAAATAAATCACACTTGTTTTCATTGTGTTGCAGCACAATCCCTCGCACTTCCTGCATCGTCCACCCGGACGCGGTCGTGCTCGGTTCCCTCAGTTCGGGTTCGAATCTTTACCATATAACAAAAAAATACACACTCATAATAGGTGTACTCTTAAGGACAGTAATTATAAAGGCAGAAACGATTAATATCGTTTCTGCCTTTTCACGTAGGGGCGATTCACGAATCGCCCGTTTTTACAAGGTCTTAGGACTATCCTAAACCTTCAGAAAATGCGATACATTTTCCCTGCTTGTTACAGTGGCGGACAAGTATTAATAATCTGTAGTAGTAATTCTTATGTTGTTAATTGTACAGATAGGGCCATAATGACCTTTATCATTTGCAATACATTCAATTTTCAAATTTAGTGCATTTTTTGTTTCAAATTCAAAATCAATGGGTGCAGTTGAATTTGTCATAATGGGTGATTGATATAATATTTTTCCACTTTCGTTATAAAAATTAAATTGATATTCAGCACTCCCAAACCTATGTGTAGGCATAAGCGTTCCTTTTACCTTTTTAGCTAATCCGTTTAAAGGATAAGTTACATAATTTTTATAATATGAACGTCCATTTTCCTCATTTTTTTCATATTCATTCAACCCGAACGCTATATATTTAGTCGATATATTTTCTAAATATGTAAAATCTTTAGATTTTCCAGAAATAAATTCCGATGAATTTCCACACTCAATATATGGCTTGTCATATAAGGAAACCTCTTTTGCAGGTTTAACAACATCTCCTACATAAACCGTTGCCGTTTCTCCATCCCAATGAACATCTTTGTCAAATGCTTCTCCGATTGCTCTTACGGGCAGATAAGTTGTTCCATTATATATAAACGGCTCAACAACATTTCCATTCACATCTTTTGGTGTAATTTCTTCGCCGTCTATAACTAATTTAACATTCATATAAACAGCATCAATAGTTTCACTGATTTGCTTTGAAAATACAACCCCGCTTGTCAGTAGTGTACCAATCAGTACACCTGCAACTAGTCCTTGTAATCTTTTTTTCATAATAATACCTCCTCATTTTTTAATGCTTGCCAAATCCTTATAATGAAATTAAAAAGAAAAACTATTATTCATTTTTTTCTTATTTTTTAGGTGGCAAACATATAATTCCCGCAATTGTATCATTAAATATTTTAACTACTCCATCTGAAACATCTCCAGATATATCATACCCTTCGCAATATTTATTACCATTTTTATCGATAACAAATGCATTTCCTTCCAAGTCTTCTACTACAGCATACCCTTCATTAAATTTTATGTCGTTTCTGTCATTATATTTTTCTCCTATTAATTCCCCGGTAGTGCCATCAACGAGTTGAATATAAGAGTTGCTGTAACTTCCTGATTCAATTGAAAACATTCCATCACCACAATACATAGGGGAGCGACTTTCACTGTATTCTTTTATAATTTCCCCTTCGTATGTCATTAAATATGTATTTCTATAATCGGATATCATAAAAACGTCATCATTCATTTCACTTATATTGTATAAGTTTAATTCAAGGTTTTTAATTGGTTTTCCTTCTCTATCTAGTAATTTGCACTCTTTTGAACCTTCCTTAGAAACAATGATACGTTTTTCAGACACTATTTCAACTTCATCGTTGTTAGGTTCAACTATTATATCACCATATATGTCAGCAACACCATACCCATTATTAGAATATATTTCTAGTAATCCGTTTTTATAACTATTTATTTTATAGTCTAAATAAATACTATGCGAGAATGAGCCATTGGGATTATATACATCAGCAGTTTCACTTTCATCATCATTTAGAAAAACAATATATTCATCTGTTACATTTGAAATCATTCTGGCATATTCACAGGGCACTATAACTTGTCCTGATTTTTTCACTAACCCGTATGTCATCATGTTTTGATAAGGAGTTTTTGAAATGATATTATTATAACATAGACAGGAAATTCCATCTTTATTAAATAATTCTCCATCATTACTTTTTCCACCTGACAATATTCCATCAAAAGAACCGATTATATTATTGTTAACATCTACTATTTTTGATGTTAAATTGTCATTGTTTTGAATATAAAAAATTTTGTCGTCTATGATGTTTATATAAAGGTCCCCATCTAATAGTCCTAAAATAATTTCTCCGCTTTTGTCTATAATTGCACTTTGCTCATCAGACACACTCCAATCTCGACCCATTTGTGCAAAAGAAACAACAGCATATCCGTTTTTAAACTCTGACATTCTATTATAATTTCCGGTACAATATTCTGACAAATTTTCAAACCATATTGGAACGAAATACTCTGCACCATCCGGCAAATCATCATTATGCCCACAAGAGCAAAGAAATAACGATATCACAATAATTAATGTTATGAGGTTTCTAACCTTCAAATTGCGATTTGCCATTTTAACATCCTCCATAATTTAATAATATCTGTTTATTTAATTAGCGCGTGCATAGGTTTTTGAATAACCAAGGCTATTTGTTAAGATTAACTGATTCCCGTTATTGCTTAACTCAAAAGAAAATACTTCGCTGTATAACTTACCACTAATTCTAAGTCGGTTCCCATCTGTTGTGTAAGTTCCGCTCCAACCTGGAGTTTCGGTAACATGTGTGCCGTCACTAAAAAATTCTACTGAATTATAGAATATATTTTCAGAGCCCGAACTTTCCCATAGACCAACAATATCATTTGTCGAATTGCCGCAAGAACACAACAAGAAAACTAATATTATTAATAATGGTAGAATTTGTATGGTTTTTTTGGATTTCATAGAATATAACCTCCTTTCGTTATTAAAATTCGCGCACTAAATTTTTCAATAAAAAATGCGCCTACCGAAGCAGACGCACAAAAAACGCAAACCCCGATAGTCGCCAAACTAATTCTACGCATAATGAGCTATAAACTCGCATAAAAGGAATTTGCATTTTTATCAAATTCAACAATGCGAGTATTCTCAAAAATGACATAAATATACCATAAATAAAAATAACTCATTAAGCATATTAAATTAGTTTGGCAATAAATATTATAACACTTTATTTTATAAATATCAATATTTTTATATAAAAAGAGTTATCTATATGCTTGCACTGTTGTTATCCATGCTACTTTTGACAGAGGATATCTTCCCCTACAATATGGTTCGTCGGGAATCTCAAAACCCTATCATAAAAGGCAGAAACAAAAGTAACTGTTTCTGCCTTTTACATATAATCATTAGTGATATTCTGTACTTCGTACAGAGTGATATTTTTGTTAAAACAAAAGTATTATTAAAACCTTTGGTTTTAGTTGTATTTTATTCGCCCATAAACTGCCGAAGGCAATACCACTTGCAAAGCAAATATCACTGCGAAGCAATATAACTCGCCACAAGGCGAATAAAACTGCCGAGTGTCCTTTAGAACACTCGGTATAAGAGTGTGCATTTTTTTGGCTGCGGGAGAAGGATTCGCCTCCGGCCCCCGTTCGCAACATCAATTCAAACTGCGTGTAAATAAATCACACTTGTTTTCATTGTGTTGCAGCACAATCCCTCGCACTTCCTGCATCG
>JAZOMN010000178.1:0-3617 GCA_045654005.1 Clostridia bacterium | reverse complement strand
GACAACAAGGTACTTATTTAACTATACATAATGTGGAAGAAACAACAGATTTTGCACCACTCTTTTTAAGCATTCTTGCACATTCGTTTATTGTTGCTCCCGTTGTCATAACATCATCTAAAAGAAGTATATTTCTGCCGTTTATAATTTCCGAAAAACCATTATTAATTGCAAAAACTCCTCTTACATTTTGATAACGCAATTTTCCCGATGTCAAACTTTGTTTTTCATTTTCTCTGGTTTTATATATGCAATTTTTAAGCATTTTAATATTTAAAAGTTTAGACATTTCCTTGGATATAAGTTCCATTTGATTATATCCTCTTTTATAAAACGTCTTTTTATTTATAGGAGGGTATACTATGTAATCAATGTTAGAAACTTTATCCTTGATATTTTCATACATTAGTTTTGCAAAAGGTTTATAATACCACATTTTTCCCGCAAACTTAAATTTCTTAAGTGCTTCTTCAATATTTCCCGAATAAGTAAATGCAGGATAATTTACATCAATATAAGTTTTATGTGTTCTGCAGGATAAACATATTTTATGTGTACCATAAACTTCTCTTCCGCATATAAGACATATTTTATCTTCTGTAAACGGAAGTTTGTAATAACATTTTTTACAATAGTATTTACTGTTATTATCTAAAAATTCATTGCAAAACATACATTTATTCGGATAAAAAATATTTAAAATAAAATTCAACAAACCATATCACTCATTTTAAAAAATTTTATTATTTACAATTTTATCTTTAAGAGACGTAAATCTTTTAGTTTCAGTTTCATTATCTACCATAGTTTTAACAACTTCACTGCTACCTACAACAACCACCAGGCTTTTTGCTCTTGTTATGGCAGTATATAAAAGATTTCTATACATTAACGTTTTAGGTCCGAAATATGATGGTATTATAACTGCATCAAATTCACTTCCCTGACTTTTATGCACAGTTATAGCGTAAGCAAGATCTAAATCTTCAAGGCGTGAAAATTCATATTCTGCAATTTTTCCGTCAAAAAATTCTATAGTTACATACTTTTCTTTGTTATCTATATTTTTTATTATACCAGTATCTCCGTTAAAAACACCGATTCCTTTTTCTCCGTATGAGGTTTCCCAGTCTATATCATAATTATTTCTTGTCTGAATAACCTTGTCACCTTCACGGAAAGTATATAATCCCCAATGTTTTTCTTTTTTATATTTACTTGGAGGATTAACTTCATTTTGTATAACATTATTTAATGCAATAGTTCCTAAACCTGTTTTTTTCATAGGAGATAAAATCTGAATTGAAAGGTCAGATTTATTTTCAAAAAAGGCAGGTAATCTTTCTTTATATAAAGATATTATTTCATCAAGAATTTCCTGCGTACCTAATTTTTTAATCATAAAATAATCAGAATTTATGCCTGAACTTTTAGGATATTCCCCTTTTAAAATACCATGAGCATTATTTACAATCATACTTTCTTTTTCCTGCCTGTATATTTCATCTAAATATACACAAGAAAATTTATCTGAACTTATAATATCTTTTAAAACGTTTCCTGCACCAACAGACGGTAATTGATTAACATCTCCAACGAGAACAAGTTTTGTAGTTGTTTTTACTGCTTTCAAAAGCGAATTAAATAAAAGTACATCAACCATACTCATTTCGTCAACTATAATCATATCGCAAAAAACAGGATTTTTCTCATTTTTTACAAAATTATCATTAGAAAAACCGCCTCCGAAATTTACCTCAAGAAGTCGGTGGATTGTTTTTGCTTCTTTTTTGCAGATTTCAGACATTCTTTTTGCCGCTCTTCCTGTAGGGGCGGTTAATATAACTTTTTTCCCCATTTTTTCCATTACGGAAATAATAGAATTTATAACAGTTGTTTTACCTGTTCCGGGTCCGCCTGTTATAACAGTTATTTTATTTGTAAGAACTTCTTTTATTGCTTCTTTTTGTTTATCTGCAAGAATAATATTATTCAAATTATATATATCATCATATACATTTTTATAAAAAAGATTTTTTCCTTTATCAACATTCATAAACAAAAGTTTGGTTGCAATATCATTTTCTGCCGAATAGTATAAAGGAAGTAAATATATATCTTCGTCTTTTGCTTCTTTTATTATTTCACGCTCACTAACAAGAGTTATAAGTGCATTTTGAATTTCCGTTTCAGAGACATTAAGTTGGTTAATTCCGTAAGAAACAATTAACTCTTCATTTAAATATGTATGCCCGTTCAAAGCACCTTTTTGGAATATATATTTTATTCCGGCTTTAATTCTTTTAACATTGTTATTGGAAATCCCCATATTCTTGGCAATAGTATCTGCTGTTACAAAAGAAATTCCGTCAATTTTTTCACATAAAATATATGGATTTTCTTCTATTTTAGCAATAGAACCATTTCCAAGTGCTTTACTAATTTTCATAGCAAGATTTATGGAAATATTATATTTTTGCAAAAACATTACAATATCCGTAACATTTTTCTTTTCTCTGTACGATTCCCCTATTTGCAACGCTTTCTCATAAGAAATACCTTTTATTTCAGAAAGCATTGCGGGATTTTCTTCTATTATATCGAGTGTCTTTTCTTCAAATTGATCAACAATTTTTTTTGCAGTAGCAGTTCTGATACCCCTTATAATCCCAGACGATAAAAAGGCGTAAATAGAACTTTTGGTTTTAGGAATACTTCTTTCATAATATTCAACTTTAAGTTGTTCTCCATAATCAGAATGATTAGTAAAATAACCGTATATTTTGAGACTTTCGCCTTCGTAAATATACGGCATTATGCCAACTATTGTTACAGTTTCATCAATTGTTAAAAACAACGCAACTGTATATCCGTTTTCTTCGTTGGTATATATGATTTCATCAACTATACCTTCAAATTCTTCTAATTTTCTGTCATTCAAAATATCACCTGTTAAAATTCAATTGTTTTGTCACAAATATCAAATGCGGCCTGTTTGTGCGAAACAATTAAACAAGTTCTTGTTTTTATATTTTTAATACTTTCTAAAAATTCTTTTTCGGTTTGTTCGTCAAGCGCAGATGTAGATTCGTCAAGCAGTAAAAACGGAGCGTCGCAAATAAGCGCCCTTGCAATTGCCACTCTTTGAATTTGCCCCTCGGAAAGTCCTACCCCTTTTTCTCCGATAATAGTTGAAAGACCATCAGGAAGTTCTTTTACAAAATCATAAATTCTTGCAATTTTACATGCTTCATATATTAAATCATCTGATAAATCTTCTTTGAAAAACTTAATATTATCCCTTATTGAACCTGATAAAATCATATTTCCTTGAGGAACATAGGAGAATAATCCCCTTGTTTTTTCATTAACTTTAATTTTATCTCCGTTATTTAGTTCAATATAAATTTCACCGCTATCAGGTTTTATAACACCTAAAAGTAATTTCAGTAAAGTACTTTTACCAATTCCTGAAATACCCCTGATTGCAACAAAATCTCCTTTTAATATTGTATATGAAAAATTCTTTACAACAACATTTCTGTCATCATATTTAAAAGAAACATCTGAAAATACAACACTTTTCATTTCGGAATAAATATCGGATAAATATTTAT
>JAZOMN010000177.1:0-2389 GCA_045654005.1 Clostridia bacterium | reverse complement strand
CAGAGAACTTCTTGGCGAAGCAGTAGAAGAAGCTACAGAAGAAGCAGTTGAAGAAACTGTTGAAGAATAATTAGAATATTCCTTAAATTATCCTGTGTTGACTAACACAGGATAATTTTGAGAGTGAGGATTTATATGAATTTAAGAAATATTGCCATAATTGCGCATGTTGTCCACGGTAAAACTACTCTGGTTGACGAAATGTTAAAACAAAGCGGCACATTCAGGGCAAATGAACAGGTGGAAGACAGGGTTATGGACTCTAACGATTTGGAAAGAGAAAGAGGTATTACAATTCTTTCCAAGAACACATCTGTTGTTTATAAAGATTATAAAATAAATATAGTTGACACTCCGGGGCATGCCGATTTCGGAGGCGAAGTTGAGCGTGTTTTAGGTATGGTTGAAGGGGTAGTTCTTTTAGTTGATGCTTTTGAAGGTGCAATGCCTCAGACCCGTTTCGTACTTAAAAAAGCATTGGAACTTGATTTAAAACCTATTGTTGTTGTAAATAAAATTGATAAAAAGGACGCAAGACCCAACGAGGTTATTGACGAAATTATCGATTTATTTATTGACCTTGATGCGACAGACGAGCAACTTGAATTTCCTGTTATTTATGCGTCTTCAAGAGAGGGTTTTGCTACTTTTGATTATGAAAAAGAAAACGATAACTTAAAACCTCTGTTTGATACCATAATTGATTATGTACCTGCACCAAACGGGAACAGTGAAGACGATTTCCAGATGCTTGTATCAAATATAGATTATGACGAATATGTTGGTAAAATTGCTGTTGGTAAAATCAAAAGAGGTAAAATTAAAGTCAATGAACAAATAGCAATAGCAAAAAAAGACGGCACAGTTAAAAACTCAAAAGCAGGAAGAATATACACATATTCAGGGCTTAAAAAGATTGAAACTGAAACTGCATCTGCAGGCGAAATTATCTGTATAGCAGGTCTTGGCGATTTTAATATCGGCGAAACACTTTGTTCTTTAAATAATATTGACCCTTTGCCTGTTATTGAGGTTGACGAGCCGACTATTTCTATGAACTTTATTGTTAATAACAGTCCATTTGCAGGAAGAGAGGGAACTTATGTTACCTCCCGCCATTTAAGAGACAGACTCTTTAAAGAAACTGAAACAAATGTTAGTTTAAGAGTAGAAGAAACTGACAGTGCTGATTCTTTCAAAGTTTCAGGAAGAGGGGAACTTCATCTTTCTATCCTAATTGAAACAATGAGAAGAGAAGGCTTTGAGTTCCAGGTTTCAAAACCTGTTATTATTATGAAAGAGAAAAAAGGTGTACTCTGCGAACCTGTGGAACATCTTATTGTTGATGTGCCTGAAGAGTTTGTCGGAAGCGTTATTGAAAAATTAGGTTCCCGTAAGGGCGAAATGATAAATATGCACGCAAATTCAAGCGGTTATACAAGAATAGAATTTAAAATTCCATCCCGTGGTCTTATAGGCTATCGTAACGAGTTTTTAACCGATACTAAGGGTAATGGTGTTATGAACTCAATTTTAATCGGCTATGAAGAACACAAAGGGGAAATTCAGGGCAGACAAAGAGGCTCTATTATTGCGTGGGAAGACGGGGAAAGTATTACTTACGGTCTTTATAATGCACAAGGCAGAGGAAGGCTCTTTATCGGTCCGGGTGTTAAAGTGTATGAAGGTATGGTCGTAGGCGAAAATGCAAAAAGCGAAGATATTGTTTTAAATGTTTGCAAGAAAAAGCAACTTACAAATACCCGTGCATCAGGCTCAGATGATGCACTAAGACTTACTCCGCACGATGAACTTAGTTTGGAGCAATGCCTTGAATTTATTGCAGATGACGAACTTGTTGAAATTACTCCTGAGTCGATAAGGCTTAGAAAAAAGATATTAAACAGTGACTTAAGAGCGAAGGCGAGAAACAGAGCTAATAAAGAAAATTAGGAATGAGGAAACGCAAAACATACCATTTGGTGTTTTGCGTTTTCTAATTAATTTTTAACTTGAATATTTTATTAAAAAAAGGCAAATAATAGTTAAGTAAAAATTTTTTTAATTTTTTTTAAAAAAAGGCTTGACAAATAAGGGAAATGTTGTTATTATAATATAGTCGATTTTATTGTGCGCCTCATAAGCGGGTGTAGTTCAATGGTAGAATCTCAGCCTTCCAAGCTGATTGCGTGGGTTCGATTCCCATCACCCGCTCCACATTGTGCGCCTGTAGCTCAGTTGGATAGAGCAACTGCCTTCTAAGCAGTAGGCCAGGAGTTCGAATCTCTTCAGGCGCGCCACTTTATATGGTGGGTATAGCTCAGTTGGTTAGAGCACCAGATTGTGGTCCTGGGGGTCGTCGGTTCGAAGCCGACTATCCACCCCATTT
>JAZOMN010000176.1:0-8067 GCA_045654005.1 Clostridia bacterium | reverse complement strand
AATTTTTAAATGACGGGTTTGATGTTAAGGATACCTGTGAAAAATGTGGCTTTAACGATTACTCGCATTTTATAAGAACATTTAAAAATATTGTGGGTGTTCCGCCTAAGCAATATATAAAAAGAAAAGAATAAAAGGAGTTAAGAATAATGAAAATGTCATTTCGTTGGTATGGCTATGATGACCCTGTTAAAATAGAGTACATCAGGCAAATACCTAATATGGAATCTATCGTAACTGCAGTTTATGATGTACCGGTTGGGGAAGTATGGCCGGAAGAAAGAATTTTGGAACTTAAGAAAACTGTCGAAGAAGCAGGTCTTAAATTCGATGTAATCGAAAGTGTTCCTGTTCATGAAGATGTTAAACTTGGCAAACCTACAAGGGATAGATATATTGAAAATTACAAAGAGAATATAAGAAGACTTGGAAAAGCGGGAATTAAATGTATCTGCTATAACTTTATGCCTGTTTTCGACTGGACAAGAACACAACTTGATAAAGAACTTTTTGATGGTTCAAATGCGCTTGTTTACTATAAAGACCAGTTAGAAAAAATGGATCCGCTGACAGGTGAATTGGCGTTGCCGGGTTGGGACTCAAGTTATAAAAAAGAAGATTTGAAAAATCTTTTTGATGAATATAAAAATGTTACAGAAGAGGATATGTTTGATAACTTAAAATATTTCCTTGATGCGATTATGCCTGTTGCTATCGAATCAGATGTAAAAATGGCAATCCATCCTGACGATCCTCCGTACCCAATTTTCGGGCTTCCAAGAATTATCACATGCGAAAAGAATTTAGACCGTTTCTTAAAATTATATGACCATGAATATAACGGTTTAACATTCTGTACAGGTTCTTTGGGATGCTGTAACTTTAACGATATTCCTTACCTTGTTGACAAATATTCAAAACAAGGCAGAATTCACTTTATGCATATAAGAAACGTTAAGAACTATGAAGACGGAAGTTTTGAAGAAACTGCACACTTTGGTGCTTACGGTTCTTTAGATATCAAAAAAATCGTTAAAATCTTAAAAACAAATGGTTTTGATGGATTTATCCGTCCTGACCACGGCAGAATGATTTGGGGCGAAACAGGAAGACCGGGCTACGGACTTTATGACAGAGCGTTAGGAGCGACATATATAAACGGTCTTTGGGAAGCTACCGAACTCTAAAAAGCCTGAAATTTTGACAGAAAGAAAAAGCAGGGAAGCCTGCTTTTTCTTTTTCCTAAAATAAATTCGGCATATAAAAAGATATAGCCGTGATTTATTTTAGAAAAATCTGTCTAAAATTTCAGGCTTTTTAGGGGTTGCAAATCTGAACAATTTTTCCTATCCCCTTTTTATATAGCCCTGACTGAGTATTTTAAAATATCATCTCAATTTTTGGCTTTTTAAGTTTTAAAGATATTATAACAAAAACTGCCAGTATATTGTTGACATCGCAACAAAATAATGGTAGAATAATTTTGTTGAGATGTCAACAAATATGTTTTCAAGAGGGAAATTATGTTAGAAAGATATGAGGAGTTTACAACCAAGATAAATCTTGCATATAAATATATAATGAAAATAAAGACCCACGAAATGAGTAATCTTGATTTAAAAGCGGCGAATTTAAATGTGCTTTTTTATTTAGGAAAAAATGAAGAGGGCCTCACTGCGTCTGAACTTTGCTGGTTATGTAAAGAGGATAAGGCATGGATATCAAAAAACTTAAGTTTTCTTAAAAAGAAAAAACTTATTGAAATGCATAATGAGGATAAGGATAAGAAATACAGGGCAAAATATTATTTGACGGCAGAGGGAACAGATGTATTTAATGAAATGATAAAAATTATAACCTTTATAAGCGAAACATGTGCCGAGGGTTGTTCTGATGAAGAACTTGATATTTTTTATAAAGTGTTTGCTAAAATAATAGGCAATTTAAGTGAATTTTATTCGAGGATAGAAGGGAAAGAATAGTATGTTTAAAATAGTTTCAGATTCATCTTGTGATATTTTTGATTTAGAGGGCATAGAATTTAACAGTGTACCATTAAAAATAATTGCAGGGGACAGGGAATTTTGCGATGTTAAAAACGCAGATACTTATAAAATGGTTGAATTTTTAAAAGAATTCAAAGGGAAATCAGGCTCATCCTGTCCGTCAAGTGCAGAATGGCTGGAGGCATTTTCAGGCGCGGATGAAATATTTGCAATTACAATAACAAGCGGACTTTCGGGAAGTTACAATGCGGCTTGTGTTGCTAAAGATATGTATATTGAAAAGAACCCGGAAGCCAAAATATTTGTTATTGATTCTTTGTCAGCAGGTCCTGAATTGACTCTTATAATAGAAAAAATAAAAGAGTTACATATAAGCGGCAAAACATTTGAAGAAATTAAAGAAGAAATAATTTCGTATCAAAAAAATACAGGGTTATGTTTCGTGCTTGAATCAATGAAAAACCTTGCAAATAACGGGAGAGTAAGCCATGCCGTTGCAATGTTTGCAAATATTTTGGGAATTCGTTTAATCGGTAAAGCAAGTAACGAGGGGACATTGGAGCCTCTATCTAAAGCAAGAGGCGAAAAAAAGGCAATTTCTAACTTAATACAATCAATGGTTGCCGAAGGATATAAGGGAAAAAAAGTAATTATATCTCATTGTTTTAATGAACAGGCCGCAAAAATGCTTAAAGATAAAATTCAGGATGTATTTTTAAGTGCAGATGTAAAAATTCAAAAAACAGGTACTCTTTGCAGTTTTTATGCAGAAGAGGGTGGGATGCTTATAGGATTTGAGAAATAACTGTGGGATAACTTTCCGACGGCTAAGGAGATATTATGAAAAGAACAAAATTAAGAGACAGACTTCTTCCAAACTATACAAAAGGGGACGAAATTTTTAATTCGGTAACTCACATGGTCGGAGGGGTGCTTGGTATTGTAGCAACTGTTTTATGTGTTGTTACGGCGGCTATAAACCATTCAGTTTACGGTGTTGTTGGCGGGGCGATATTCGGAGCATCAATGACTTTAATGTATTCAATATCGTCAATATATCATTTGTTAAGTCCGCGACTTATTGCAAAAAAAGTTATGCAGGTTTTAGACCATTGCACGATTTTTATGTTGATTGCAGGAACATATACGCCTATTGTTTTAGTAAGTGTAAGAGAGTATAGTGCGATACTTGGGTGGACGATTTTCGGCGTTGTCTGGGCAGCTGCTATACTCGGAATAGTATTTAACTCTATTGACCTTAAAAAATATACTGTCTTTTCAATTATATGTTATCTTCTTATGGGTTGGTGCATTATTGCGGTAGCAAATAAAATACCGTTGATATTTGAAATGGGCGAATTTATCTTGATACTTATAGGCGGTATTTTATATACAATTGGTGCAGTGCTATATTTAATAGGCGCAAAGAAACCGAGAATTCACGCAGTGTTTCATATTTTTACTGTTTTAGGAAGTCTTATGCATTTTCTCGCAATAGTTATATATACTTTAAGTGGTGTTTAAAAGTTAATTTTAAACACCGCTTTTTTCTTTTTTTATATATAATTATTTCTGATAAGATTTATATAAATTTATTGATATTTTAATTTTTATGTGTTACTATAAAATCAGGAAAATATAGGGAGTAAATAAAGAGAATTATTATGGAAAGAATAGAAAGTGTAAATAATAAAATAATTAAGTTTACAAATTCTCTTAAAGTAAAGAAATTTCGCAAACAGGAAGGGCTTTTTATTGCAGAGGGTGAAAGGCTTGTTCTTGATGCAATAAAGTATAAAGAACCTTCCTATATAATAGTATCTGAAAATTTTTATAAAAAAGATTTTCCTTATAAAACTTACGAGGTAACTGAAAGCATATTTAAAAAACTTTCTGAAACAGTTTCACCGCAAGGAATAATGGCAGTTTTTAAATGTGATATAAAAAACATAGAAGAAATAACACCTTGCAACACCATCATTTTAAACAGGCTTCAGGACCCCGGGAATTTAGGGACAATTCTTCGTACTGCGAAAGCGACAGGGTTTAATAATATAATTTTGGACAGTGAATGTGTAGATTTTTATAATCCCAAAACAGTAAGAAGTTCCATGAGTGCATTATTTAATCTTAACATATACCAATCTCTCTCATTAAAAGAAGATATTAAATTTCTAAAGGCCAAAGGTTTTACTGTTATCGGAACAGTGCTTGACAGTAATTCGGTTAACTTATATAAAGAAAACTTTGACTCGCCCGTTGCTTTCATAATAGGAAACGAAGCGTCAGGAATGGATAATGATTTAGTAGAATATTGTGATAAAAAAGTTATCATTCCGATGGAGGAAGGCATAGAGTCTTTAAATGCATCGGTAGCAGGTTCGGTTGTGATGTACGAAATATTAAGGAGGCAAAAATATGAAAACTGATAATTTGAAAAAGCCGTTTATTATAATTACTTATGGTATAGTTTTATATTTTATCGTAAATAATCTTGCTACTTTTTTAGGTTATATAACTTCTTTTCTTAAAGTTTTAGCGCCTCTTATTATAGGTGCAGTTTTAGCATTTATAATAAATTTGTTTTTAAGATTTTACGAAAAGAAAGTATTTGCAAGTGCAGTAAAGAAAAATGATAAATGGGAAAAAGTGAAAAGGCCTGTATGTGTTGTTATATCTTACCTTACTTTTTTCTTGATTTTGTTTATAATCGTAAGATTTATATCTCCAAGACTTGAAGAAAGTATTAAAACTCTTACAAGCAGTATTCCTTCTTATGTGAATTCCATAAGCGAATTTTTTTATTCGCTTACTTTAGAGCATAAAATCACAGAAGAATTATGGAATAAAGTTATTGAAAACTTCGGGCTTATCATAACAAATGCAAGTCAGTTTTTAAATACTGCCCTTCCTAAAATATTCAATGTTACAAAAACTGTCACATCAAGTGTGTTTGATATATTTATCGGTTTTGTTTTTTCTGTATATATTCTTTTATCCAAAGAAAAACTTGTGAGAATATTAAGAAAAATTCTTCTTGCTCATACTAAAGAAGATTTTGCACAAAGCGTTATAGATATTTTCAGAAGAACAAATAAAATATTCCGTTCTTTCGTGGGCGGTCAACTCAGCGAAGCGGCTATTCTTGCAGTGTTGTGTTATATAGGAATGAGTATATTCAAGATGCCTTACGCTCCGCTTATCAGTGTTATAATCGGAATATCAAGTATCGTACCTGTTATCGGTGCTATAATCGGAACAATCCCATGTGCTCTTTTAATTCTTCTTGAAAATCCTATGATGGCAATATGGTTTGTAATATTTATCGTTGTTCTTCAACAGTTTGAAGGAAATGTTATTTATCCAAGAGTGGTAGGAAGCGCTATAGGAATAAGCGGATTCTGGGTGCTTCTTGCAGTAACTTTGGGAGGCGGAATTTTCGGAATATTCGGAATACTTCTCGGTGTGCCTTTAATGGCAGTAGTTTATTCCGTTTACGGCGGATATGTTAATAAGAAGGTTGAAGAAAAAGTAAGTTTTAATAAAATATTTGACAAAAGGTAACCATTTGCACAATGTGCAACATCATTGTACGAAGTATCACATCGTTTGCCGTCAGGCAACATCGTTTTGTGTTCGCAAACGGAATGATGTTGACTGCAAACAGTCAAATAGTGTTTGCGACAATGTCGCAAAATGATGTTGTGTCCTTGCGGACACAAATACAAAAAAGCATCCTCTCGGATGCTTTATTGATGGTGCCGGTGGCCGGACTCGAACCGGCACGGTGTCGCCACCGGTGGATTTTGAGTCCACTACGTCTGCCAATTCCATCACACCGGCACAATATAGAACTATTATATCATTGTTTTTATTCTAAGTCAAGAAAAACAATTTAAAAAAATGCGATTTATAATTATGCAAAATACGGCAAAATTATGCAATATTTTACAACATCACTATTGACAAAATGAACATTTTTATGTATTATATATTTTGGTGCGAAAGGCGGTATTATTTTGAGTGTTAAAGTAGCAAAGACAGCAGGATTTTGTTTCGGCGTTAAAAGAGCGGTTGAAAAAACTTATGAGTTAGCACTTGAAAAAAATAAGAAAATCGTGACTTATGGGCCGATTATTCATAACGAGCAGGTTGTCGGAGACCTTGAGAAAAACGGTGTCAGTGTCGTGGAAAATCTTAGTGATATTGAAAAAGGCAGTCTTGTTATTATCCGTGCCCACGGCGTTTCCAAAAAAGTTTATGATTATTTTGAAGAAAATTTAATTGAATATATAGATTTAACCTGTCCCTTTGTTAAGAAAATTCACAATATTGTTAAAACCAATTACGAAAAAGGGAAAACTATTGTACTTGTCGGGAAGAAAAATCATCCTGAAGTAATAGGCATTAATGGTTGGTGCGATGAAAAAGCAATAGTTATTTATGAAGAAAATTTTGAAGAATTAAAGAGTATTTTCGAAGATAAGGATAATTTATGTGTTGTTGCACAAACTACAATAAATAAACAGAAATTTTACAATTATGTTAAATTTTTAAAAAACACTTGTAAAACTATAGAAGTTTTTGATACAATATGTAATGCGACATATGAAAGGCAGTCGGAAGCGATGCTTCTTGCAAAAGAGGCAGATGTTATGATTGTTGTCGGCGGGAAGAATAGTTCCAATTCAAACGAACTTTATCTTAAGTGCAAGGAAGTGCTTGATAATACGTATATGATTGAAACCAAAGACCAGCTTGACACAAGCCTTTTAAAAAATAAAAATATCGCAATTACTGCAGGCGCATCAACGCCCGCGTATATTATAAAGGAGGTTCTGAATATTATGTCAGAAGAAAAAACAATGCCAATGGGTGAAGAAAACTTTGCCGATATGTTGGAAAACTATTTAAATTCATCACTACATAGTGGTCAAATCATTAAAGGAACTGTTGACAGAGTATCTTCAAACGAAGTTAACATCAACATTCCCGGATATAAAGGAGTAGGGGTTATTTCACTTGATAATCTTTCAGATGATTCACAATTCAAGCCTGAAGAGCATTTTAAAGTGGGCGATGAAATAGAAGCAATGGTTATTAAAAAGAACGATGTGGAAGGAACAGTATTACTTTCTAAAAAGAAAGTTGACTCTCACAAAAATTCTGAAATTTTAAAAGCTGCATTCGAATCTAAAGAAATTCTTACAGGTAAAGTAATTGATGTTAACAAAGGCGGCGTTACCGTTAGCGTTAACTCTTGCAAAATCTTCGTTCCTAATTCTCTTGCAACAGAAAGAATGAGCGATGACAAGAATTTACTTCTTAACACTGAAGTATCTTTAAAAATTATTGACTTTGATGAAAGAAAAAGAAGAGCTGTTGGTTCAATCAAAGCAGTTCTTGACGAAGAAAGAAAGAAAGTTCAGGAAGCATTCTGGGCTGATGTGGCTGAAGGAAAAGTATATGAAGGTATAGTTAAATCTCTTACAAACTTCGGTGCTTTTGTAGATTTAGGCGGGGTTGACGGTTTAGTTCATATCTCTGAATTATCATGGGGAAGAATTAAGCATCCGTCAGAAGTTGTAAAAGCAGGAGATCAGATTACCGTTTTTGTTAAAGAAATAGATAACGAAAAGAAAAAGATTTCATTAGGCTTTAAAAAGGCAGAAGATAACCCATGGGTTAAAATCGAAAATGATTTCAAGGTTGACGATGTTGTTAAATGTAAAATCGTAAGACTTGTTCCGTTCGGTGCTTTTGCTGAAATCATTCCTTTTGTTGATGGACTTATCCATATTTCTCAAATCTCTAACAAGAGAATTGAAAAACCTGCAGATGTTCTTAATGTAGGCGACGAAGTTGAAGCAAAAATCATTGAAATTGATATGGAAGCTAAAAAGATTTCTCTTAGCATAAGAGCATTACTTTCTGAAGAAGTAGCAGAAGAAACAGTTGAAGAAACCGCTACCGAAGAAGTAGCAGAAGAAGTTTCTACTGAAGAATAATTAAAAACGATTTAAAGTTATCCTGTGTTTTTAACACAGGATAATTTTGAGAG
>JAZOMN010000175.1:0-8603 GCA_045654005.1 Clostridia bacterium | reverse complement strand
AAAAATTGAAATAATAGAATTTCAAAAGTTATAGATTTGAAATTTTAGATAATCTTGTTATGTTACAAATAGCAAAATAATTACTAAATTACATTTATCACTTATTTGATTTTTACTCTATAAAGAAAATCTTTACCATCTTTGTTCAATCCGAGTACCATTAAACTATTATCTGCCGCACTTACTATTGACAATTCCTCGCCATTATCTAATGTAGGAATCTTTACAAATTCGTTAGATTTATAGTTATACATATTCATATGATTTATTGTTGAATTATCTTGCCATACTATATACTTACCTACGAATGTCGGATTGCCTATTTGAAGATCCTTTTTCCCTTTGTAAATAGGGGATTTATAGCTCAGTGTTATAGTTTTACTCTCTTTTTGAACATCTATAAGTATCAACTGCATTCTTGCAAATATATCCTGTCCTGCCTCGTTTTCAGGCACTCGTGCCGCCAAAACAAATTTGTTATTAATATCTAAATTAATTATAAAGTCATTTTTTATAATTTCCTTTGTATGTTTTTTTTCGATATCGTATAGATATAAGTCACAATATTTATATGTAGTATTTCTAAAAGAATTATCTATATTTTTTTCGTGGTATTTATTATATATTACGTATTTTTCATTTATGGCTACATCATAATAGTATTCGCTTATGTAATTTTTCCCACTGGCAATTATTTCCATATTTTTACTCTTTACATCATATAAAATAATTTCAAAATTTAGTTGTCCTCCTATATCAACAACTCTATTGTATGTTAATTTATTACCATGAACATCTATGTTCGTAGGAAAAAGCATATTTGCATCAGAAAAATCTATATCCTTATATGCATATTGTTTAAAATCTTCAAATTCACCTTCGTCAATAATGTTTGTTTTTTTCGATTTTATATTATATTCCTTAATTGCCCATTTTCCTGATGTCGTTTCTTCTCTATATATCAATTGTTCAATCCAAAAAATTCTATCACCTTCAATAATATGTTTCAGAGAAATATTATTTGTAATGCACTCATTAATTAATTCTCTTTTTCCTGTTTTAATATTATACAAATATGTATATTCTCCGACATCATTGTACTGCTGTGTAGAACCTGTTTGTAATTCAACAATATCTTTGCATATAGCATAATGATCATTTAAAATTGTAATACAGTCATCCGGAAGTCTATCATATTCAATCTTATCAGTATAAGTTGTTATCTTAGTTTCCCTTGAACAATCTGAAAAATGTCTTTTATAAGTAACATTAATGGCTATATAAATAGCCATTAATGTTACAACAAGAACTATTACTACCGCAAAAATTCTTTTTTTTACCATATAATTCCCCTGCCCTGACATGCTTTGGCAGCTTTAGAATAAGAAACCCTAAACATATGAATATTATGTTCGTCATGGGAGTCCTCTATAAAAACAGTATTATCATCTGGATCATACCCAAAGATACAAACATAATGTGCATAAGAACTACCTATAATGTATTCCGAGTTTATCTGATTGGAACTATTAATAGGTCCCCATAAATTTCCTATAACATTATAATTTCCGTTTAAGTTTAGTGTAGTTTTAACTTTATTCCAAAAAGAACTTTCCCAGCCAGACGATCCCCACTGCTGTGTGTAACCACCTGGTCTATTTGGAATATATCTATCAAGCACATCTTCCCAGCGTGCATTAAATTCAGTCCCGCCCGTTGTAGTTTGCAAATCATTTGCTAATAGTTCTTCGCTAGGCACAACTCCCTGCCATGGCACCGAAGGAATGGAATTTCCGTATTTTGTATAGTGGTGCCATAAGTAACCATTTATTGCATTTCTTGCAGCCGCCGGTCCGCATGTATATGGTTCATCCTGCTCAAACTCACCAACCGCATTTCTCACTTCATTTGCAGATGAACGCATATTCATAGTAGAAGTCTCAGAACTCAATCGAAGTTTTTCAGATTTTTCTTTTGCTTCCCATCTTGCAAAATCTTCTTTTGTGGGAACTTCAAAACTTTTTCCTATTTCTTCTGGGGTAAATAACATTGCTTCTCTTAAAGAACTTGGAAAATTATCAAATTCTTCCTTAGTATAGCCATACTTCTCCCAGATTTTGCTTTTTTCTGCCTCTTCTAATGTAATATCATTTTCAACAATTGGAAGTTCATTCACAACGACCTGACCGCTTGTCGAAACTTGAGGAGGATATGGAACTTCGCCTTCGTCCGGCGTTAAAATATAATCATTTTTTGTTACCGCAAAAACTGAAAATGAAGTTACAACTAAACTCATAACTATAAATAATGATAAATATTTTTTCATATAATTCATTCCTTTCGATTTTTATATGTATTTAAGTTTACTTGCTAACAATGCTTTTGTATTTTTATATTGATATTCGGATATATTCCCTGCATCATACATTGCCTCTATTGCTCCCAAAGCATCTATAATCTCTTCTTTTGTTCTGTAATTATAATTTATTATATTATCTAAAGAAGTAAATCTTGTAAATCCCATATTGTTCTTCCTTTCTTTGTTAATTATAAAATTTTATAATGCTATCATTTAATCTGTATTGCTTACAAAATATTTATCAAAAAATCTTTTTAAAGGCATTCCGTTATTTCCGTCCATAATTTGATATTCTGGATTTTTTCCGTACACTGTTTGCTCCATTACAGGAAGATATACTAAGTTTAATATCATTCTTGCAGCATTTATACGGGTAGCATAATCTTTGTATTCTATATCTACATTGTTAAGTATTCCGATATCCTTAGCAACTTTAATGTAGCCGTCAGGATATCCTCCGTTTTCATTTACCAACGGTGAATATCCAAGTACCGATACAAAGAATTTTATTAACTGTTCGTAAGTTATTAATTCTTCAGGATAATACATACCATTGGAGTATCCGTTAATAATTCCGTAATCCCTGCATAAGCGAACAGGATTATACGCCCAGTGCTCCGTATTTACATCCAAAAAATCTTGTTTTGCAGAATAAGATTTGCTGTTTTTCATACGAAGAATATTTACAATTATTTGTGCTGCTTCCGCTCTTGTAATGTACTGTCTGTCAAAACCTTCAATAGTGCCCCACTGCATTATACCAAACGAATAAATAAATCCAAAATCCTCTTTTTGAGTTTCACTTTCCTTACCTATTCCAACCATTCTTGAAGTAAAACCACCTACCGCAACAACATTGATTTTCTGATTTGTTTTTTTGCTGTATCCGTAATAATCTTCATTACGGATATGTATAAAAATATAACTTGCTCTTCCGTCTAAAAACCATTCCAAGTCAGGAACACCTTCAGGTTCTTTAATAAAAATAGTTTTATCGTCTATAATGTAGATATTACTGTCTTTTTTATTAGAATTTGAAAATTCAATACTGTCCTCATTTACGATTATATTCTCTGCTTTAACAGTAACACTCGCATACCTTTCAGAATTATTTGCTATTTCAAAATAATCATCATTTGTATCTGCTAAGGCAACACTGTTTAAACCCATAATAAATATTATTAACATACAAAGTAATTTCTTCATTATAAACCCCACCTCTTAAAAAGTTTTATTTTTCCAGTTGCTTTAATATTTCTTCAACTTTAAGACCGCTATGTATCTTCTTTGCTTGTTTATTTTCTGAAAATGCTGAAATTGCATATCCGTCATTTGTTACATAATACATTCCTATAACAGAATAACTTCTTCTGGTCGGATGCTTCACATTTTTTCCTTCAAATACAGGTACAACTACCTTCATTCCATCGGATAATTTTGGATTGTAGTCTTTAAAAATAATATTGTCACTTATAGTAATAACATCGCCTTTTTGATATTTACCTTCGGTATCGTTTATAACATTAAGAGTATATTCGTAAAACTCAAAAGTATCTTCAATACCTTTTTCTTTTCTTTTTTTATCTACCTCAGTTTTGCCTGTTGAAGCATTTACGAAATATGTTTTATAATCTCCCACTACTTCGCCATATACAAACGAATCAGAAAGTTCGATTATATCTTCAAGTGAAATATTATGATTAAGAGATACATTCGGAGGTTCAATAATACCGCATATCGGATATTGTTCTCTTAATTGCGAAATTTGCTCGTCAGTCAATCTGTCTTCCTTATTGTTTAACGAAAATAAACAAATCAGACATAAACTTATTGATAATAAAACAGCAATACAAATTAAAGTTTTGTTTTTTAATTTAGACATAATAGACCTCCTTTAGTATTTGTTATTTAAATCATTAATATCATGTGTTTGTGGCACATAATATGTTTCAGTTGTACGTTGTCTCATTATCGAAGGATCACTTACAGGGTAATAATCTGTATTTGAATGTCCCAAACCTAAAGCATGCCCTATTTCATGTACCATTGTCTTTCTTAAATGCGTTGTATTATCATATACCGATGTATAAGGATTATATAAAACGCTTGAATAATTTATTAATTTTGAAGAAGCCAATGCATTTGATTCCGAATTCAACTGATATCCGTCTGTTGATGTTGAATCACAAGCCCCTAGCACAAGCCATAACCCATTTGTTGTAAATCTATTTTCCCAATAAGATTCTGATGCTGTTGTTAAATCTACATTGGAAGAGTAAAAATCCGAATTGCTCACTGAAACCCTCGCAGATGCATTTGGCCATGCGTTTAATACTACATTATAATGAGAATAATATCCACTATCAAGATAATCTCCGTTAATACGTAAATATGCAACTCTATTATTAACTTCGCTTCGCTTTAGGTTTATACCTACAGAACCGTTATAATAAATTTCATGTGCAAATACATTTATAGAACATATTAAACAGGTATATACTAATATTAAACTTAACAACCTTGCTATCTTTTTCTTCATTAATTATAAGCCTCCTTTATTATATAACTTTTTTAATTTGATTTCAATATTTATTAAAGTATCGGGGATGTCAAACAAAACATCCCCGATACCTTAATCTTTATTATTTACAATACCTCCGACTAAAACGTCAGTATAAATTTCAGAATTGCCTTTTAATTTTTTATTAATTATTATTCCTATATCTACTCTTTTGCTATCCTTATACTTCTCTGGAATAATTGCATCAAAAATTCCGTTTTCCATTTTCCAGAATTCCTGATAAGAATGTTGATTTCCTGATTTATATGATTCATAAGTTAACTTTTCAATACGATTTGGCATAGTGGGATATGTAGCACACTCGCCAAACTTAGTATTAAATTTATCATACATATCTTTAGAAAATTCCAAAGCAGTTTCGTTTTTGTTTTCAAAGTCATATTGAACTCTTAAAAGTATATCATTTTCAAATATGAGTTTTATAGAAATATCCTGATTATTATAAACAAAAGATGTTGTTAGTTTATATTCATTTTTTGATAGTTCATCAGCGTTTATTACATCAGTAAACATTTCTGATATTTCACTTTTTGACTTTCCTAAAATCTCTGTTACATAATCGGAATTTAAGTAGTCCATAGAGTTATTGGGTTTGCTGTTTCCACTACTACAGGCTGTAAGAAATAAACAACACACTGCTATTATAATTGAAATAATTTTATAATATTTATTTGCCGAATGGTATCCAACTATAGTCATCATATCTTGTCACTCCGTTTACTGTGTAATTTATAGAATATGAAATGTTTCCACCGTGATTAAAATAATCAGTAAATACTAAACCGTAGTTATTATCCATTGCAGCGGCATTGTCTCCATATACAACACCTTCTGTCGGGTTAACCTCATAAATATCAAAAGAAACATATCTATCGTACCCCATATCTGTCAACGGATTAATCTTCCAATAATCTCCATTTGCGTCAAATTTTATTAATATATCCCTAACACTTGCAGTTGAGTTGTTGGAAGTCCAAGAAAAATACATTCCTTTAGGAGTATATAAACCAATAAGTTCGCTCCAGTTATATGTTTGATTATATAAACAAGACATATTAATCACTACATCAACTAAATGAGTTACTTGAAAATCTAAATCTCTTGTCATTAATTTATTTCTTGTATAATCAAAACTATTTACTATTTCATCGTTTTCTGCAATTTTAGGAACAATTATTACAATACCCTCGTCTGTAGTAATTTTAACTGCTTTTTCAATCGCAACACTTTTTGTTAGTATATTGGTGTTATTTAATTCAATAATTTCTGCATTGTCGGTATTATATCCACTAATTCTTTCAATTTCATCAAAAATTATTTCTTCGTAGTTATCTAAGGTTATATCTTTACTTTTAACATCTGCACTTACACCGCAACATAATAAAGATAATGTTAAAACACATACTAAACTCATTACAATAATTTTTTTAAATTTTTTCATATAATTCATTCCTTTCTTTTGTTTTTCTTTGCCAAGCCATCTTACAATTGCAAGACGGCTTAGATACAAAGAATTTGAATAGGGGTTTTAATACAGTTATTCTTTTATGCCAAGAACTTTTCGTAATGTTATTAATGGCGTATTATTACTGCCATCCATAACTGTATATTCTGAATTTGCACCAAATACAGTTTGTTGCATTATCGGGATATCTATGGCTGTATACACCATATTTAAAATATCTTTTCTTGTTACATTCCCATTAGATATTGGTATAATATCATTTAGCAATCCAATTTCTTGTGCTATAGTAGTATAACCGTCAGGATAGTTTCCCTGTTCTTTTGCTTTAGGGGCATAGCCTAATCCGGTAATAATCATTTTAACAACTTCAGATTGCAAAACTTTTTTTTCGGGTTTAAATACTTTATCTCCGCACCCCTCTACTAATCCATTTTGATAAGCAGCAGTTATATAACCGGCTGCCCAAGAATCTTTTGGAACATCTATAAACTTGCATTCATTTGAGTCACTCTTAATATTAAGTAATCTGCATACAAATGTGGTAGCCTCTGCTCTTGTTGCGGAATCATCCAATCTTAAATTTCCGTTTATATCTCCATAAACCACACCATAGTCTATTAATCTATTAATTTTCAGTGAAAAGTCTTCCTCAGATGCAAAAACATTTATTTGAGTAATCATCATACAAATCGTTAATAAACATACAACTATTTTTTTCATTATACTTTTTCTCTTTTCATTAAGCATTTATTTTAATATGTTGAAACATCTCCTGCCAATGCACCATTTCCTGAAAATCTAATAATATACTTATGTCCCGAGGTAAGACCGGTAATGGAAAAATTATCAGAAAAATACATAGGTCCATTCATATTATCTGCTCCGTCAGTAATATACTCATTCGCTGTTACATCGTATAACGAGAAGAACTTAAGGGAAGTTGGATTAACCGTAAATGCTATTCCGATATTGCTAAATGGCGAATCAACCGGAATAACATTATTTACTCCATTCCATGTATAGGGTGTTCTAAGTATTGCAGAACCAGGTTTTTCGGGAAGTGAAGAAATCGAAAACGAAAAACCTACTGCGGCTCTTATATTTTGCATAGAATTAAATGGAATTTCCTCATTATTATCATACATAACTAATTTTACACCATTTTTTAATGGAATTTCAGTAGCGGCAAGTGCACTTAAATTCATTATTGAAAGTACCATCAAGACCATTAAACTCATTGCAATAATTTTCTTAAATTTTTTCATATAATTCATTCCTTTCTTTTGTTTTTCTTTTCCAAGCCATCTTGTAATTACAAAATGGCTTGGAACCAAAGAAGTTAATTAGGGGTTTAATAATGATATGTTATACATATCATTACAGGTATATACCTGTACAAAACTTTCATTGTTTACTTTTTAAATTGTGAAAGTTTTTCAGGCGCTTTTGCTTGATGCAAGTACCACATTGACGGTGCTCCGTTAGAAAACATAGCTACAATAAAAGCAAACGATGCCAAAGATGTTGCTATAGATAAAAATCCTTTTTTCATTCGTTTTTCCTCCTTTCTATAAATTTATTTTCTAAAGTATTGCTACTTTAAGAGTCGGATGTTTTTTTTCTTTATAAGTTGTATTACTTGTAAAATAGCTGTCCATAAGAGTGCTAAAAATACAGTTTTATATAAATGCAGGTTAGATAAATACAGTAGTATAAGTACAATCGTTTCAATTATGGTCATTGTTAAAACTAACTTTTTAGATTTAATTTTTTCCGAAGATTCTAAAGGTCTGTTTTCATTTTCAACCGGCGAAAAAATATTTAGCACCACTAAAGATAATACCAGTGTAATTAAAGTGCATATATTGCAACTTATAATATTTGAATCCAATAAAAAGATTATGCTCAAATATATTATCATAAAATATATATAACATTTAAGGTATGTATTTGCGTGATAGCCCCCCGAAAAGCGCCTCAATGGAATAAAGCATGTTAAGAATAAAATTCCCTCAATTATCTTATCAAATAAAATACTTAAGATTATAATACTTGCCATTGTATAAATGCCTGATATTATCTGTTCAAACCCATACTGGTAAACTTCTATATCTTCTTTTGATATAATTTTTTGTTCCACAAAAAAATATGCTATTTTATGACAAATTTTAGTTAACATTTTCTCACCTGAATTATTA
>JAZOMN010000174.1:0-7304 GCA_045654005.1 Clostridia bacterium | reverse complement strand
ACCTATACGACCATTGAAATTAACCTTTGACCATTCAGAATCAACAGCTTCAACAATCTCCATCATTTCTCCTCTGACAAATTGTCCAAGAAGTGTATATCCTGTTCCGGCACCGGAACGAAAATTAAGTACATCTGTATTAACAACACCAATGTTGGCTGCAATTGCTGACACACTAAACATCAATAATATAGCAGTTGCTATAATTATTTTTTTAATATTCATATCAAATGCTCCTCCATCTTGAGTTTGTCTATATTATATCATAAATATAAACATAAGTCAACCTTGCTTTTTTGTAAAATAATGTAAATAAAAAAGGCGTTATAAAACGCCTCAAATTATATTATTTCGATATGACAGGACTTTAAAACATCTATTGCAGAATTATGTTTTAAAACATTAACGCCTGCCATGCATAAAGAATGCGCTTTCATTTTAACTTCGGGAAAATGCGCTTTTAATAAAAGAGCATTGGATATTACACAAATATCTGTACATAGACCTATAAATTCAATTTCCAAATCTTCCAAATCATAATTATCAGAAATAATTTTAGGTAAATCAGTTGATCCAAATGTATTTTTTTCAATCGCAATATAATTTTTTTCATTAAGCGCATTTTGGATTTTATAATTAAGTTCCCAACCCCTTGTCCCTTTAATACAATGCTCAACAGGAAGATTTTTTCCCTCAAAGGTTTCTAAATAATTTTCATAATGTGTATCATAAGTAACTAAAATATCCCCGTCAAATTCTTCAATAAGTTTGGCACAGGAATCAACTATTTTCTCTGCTTCAGGCGTTCCCAATGCTCCGTCAATAAAATCATTTTGCATATCAACAACAATCAAAATTTTGTCCATAGTATATTCCTCTTTCTCTAAGCATTTGATATTAAGATATCTGCTTAACATATTTTATTAATTCATATATAGCTTCTTTATCACAAAAATCGCCATCGGCATCACATAACTTAATAAGAAGTTTCTCCATATCATTAGGATTTTCCTTCATACTCATAATTTTTTTAAGACCTTTTATAGCTGTTCTGTGTACAGGCGATAACTCATCAAGTATCATTTTACCAAGAAAGTTAAAAACTTTTATCTTTCTTGTTTCATCTGTTTTAAAGTTTTTCTCATAAACAAGTTTATCATAATAATCTCTTATGTCAAGAGGAGTTATTCCCGTAGTATATACAATTATTTTTTTATCTTTTAATTTACTGATATTTTTTGTTATAATATAAAGTCCGTTGATTATTTCAGCATATAATCCGCCTCCATATATTATAACATCATAATTTGAAAGAAAATCAATTGTTACATCTTTGATATCAAAAATATCACATTTTAGTTCATTTGCTATCCACTCTGCATATTTTTTAGTAGAACCATATTTTGATTTATATACAACAACAGTATTCATATTATAAGTCTCCATAAATTTAGTTTATAGTTAATGTATATGAAGGGCTGAAGACATTTATAATAGTTTTTCCCGGATTTATTATAAGTTCTGTTCCGTCTGATTTTTTATAGGTTGTGTTAGCGCTTCTGTTTTCCTTGTGCCAGGTTATTTCCTCGTAAGAACCGTTTGTAAAGTAATACCCCTTGCCAGTTCCTGCAGTGTTGATGTTACGCCTTGCAGTTCCGTCGCCTAATGCAACATCATATTTTAATTCGATTATTATATTCTTAAATTCAAGTGCTTTTCCGTTTTGCATATTATGAGGATTGTTTCCTATGTATTTTACATAAACTTTTTTATCAGAATCGTATTTGTAGCCGGTTTTGTAATTTCCCGAGTATTTTAAAGTTATATCTAGTGCAGTGTTTTCATTTTCCAAATTAAAATATTCGTTTGAATATTTTATATTATTTTTGTGTTCAGTTTCAATTGGATAGTTTTTCTTTTGTGCAATTTCTTTAACATTTTTAATACTGGTGTAAGCACTATGCCAGTCCCCTTTGAACTTTTGTTCTCGCCAGAATATATATCCGTCTTCACCCAGCACACCGTTTATCTTATCAATATTATAATATGATATATCAGTTATCGCTTTAGGGCTCCATCCAAAATGAGTATATATTGCATCATTTTCCATTGCATAATCTAAAAAGTAATGCCTTGAAGAACGAACAGGTCCTATTTTTTCAGTTTCAGCACTGCGAAACAACGCCATAAATCTTGTTGCTCCGCCCTCAACAATTAACTCATAGATAAGATACGATTCATCCATTCCCGATTGGGGTCTGGCATTTTCATCATCGTTATCTATCATAAATGCAATAGGTCTTTCGTCAGTATTTACATATTTATTTAAAAAATCATCTATTTCTTCCCTATCCGGATCAATCTTTATTTCTTCAATTTCATTTATAATATCATTTGAACTTACGGGAGTTTGTTCATTTGCGCATCCGCAACACAAGGAACAAATAATTGTAATTAAAAGTAAATATAATAAAAACTTTTTCATAAATATCACCATCTTTTATTCAAATTTATATTCGGTTACAGAATCAAACTTTTCACCGCATTTTAGTATTGCAGTCGGAAAATGACTGTATTTAAGTGAATTTGGAAAGGTTTGTGTTTCAAGGCATATCGCTCCGTGTTTAGTGTAAAGATTTCCACCTTTACATATTGTTTCCTCGTTAATCACATTACCTGTATAAACCTGAACAGCAGGTCTATCGGTATATGTTTTCATTACTATTCCCGAAATATCCCCTTTAAGTTCTCCCACCAAACGAAAACCTGTTCCATTTAAAGCAAAATTATGATCAATTCCATTAAAGCTTGTAATTTGCTCGTCTTTTGAATTAAAACTTTCTTTTAAAGGTTTAGAACTTGTGAAATCAAAAGGTGTATTCTTTACAGATAATACTTCTCCATAAGGTAAACACTCGGAAGTATTAGGTGTATAAAAATTACTATCTAACCATAGCGTGTGATTATCAACCGTTCCGCTTGAGTGACCATTTAAATTAAAATAACTGTGATTTGTTAAATTTAAAACTGTATCTTTATCACATTTGCCTTCATAATGAATTTTTAACGAATTATCTTTTGTAAGAGTATAAGTTACTTTAATATCAGCGTTTCCGGGAAAACCTTCTTCCATGTCAGGACTGTGAAGCTCCAATATTAAAGTTGGTTCATCTGAATCAACATGCTTAGCATTCCATACTTTTTTATCAAAACCGCATTTCCCGCCGTGAAGATTATTTCTGCCATCATTATTAAATAATTTATATATTTCTCCCGACAACTTAAACTCTGAATTTTCTATTCGATTAGAGTTTCTGCCTATATTTGCTCCAAAATATCCATCATTATCAAAATAATCCTCTCGATTATCTCTGCCGAGAACAACATCAATGCCCTTATATATAAGGCTTTTAATTATACCGCCATAATTTAATATTTCAGCAGTAAGACCGTTTTCATTATTTAATGTAAACAAAAAAATTTCTTTGTGGTCTAAATTTGTTAATTTAACTTTTGTAATACTCATAAAAACCTCATTTTTAAAATTAAAGTGTATTTTCTTTGTTTTTATACATAACAAATTTTGAGAATAAAAATTCCAACACAAAATTACAAAGTAATGTTACTCCAAGAATAATATAATCATTTATACCCACTCCCTCTGCTAAATGCCCAAGCACAGTTGATAAAGGAGTAAATACTGCGTAAAAGCCAAGCAATTTCAACATAGCAATGGGAATATTAACGGCTGCTTTAAAAGTAAATCGTCTGTTAAATGTGAAATTCCACACAATTGACAGTATAAGCGATATAAGATATGAAGGCCAATATTTAAATGATAAAAATTCGTTAAATATAACAAATGTTACCACCTGAATAATTCCTGCTGATATTGAAAATAATGTAAATTTTAAAAACTGTATAATTTCATTCTTTTTCATAATTTCCCCCCCATACTATAATTTGACCATTGTATATTCATGATTAGTTGCAAGTATAATCTTTTCTATCATATCTTTTGTTTTAATCTTTAAACTTGATGTGTTAACACAAGGATGACAACCGATATATTCATCTTTAAGAACATCTTCGTCAATTAAAAGTTTAACATTGTTATCAGTGTCATTTATAAGCCCTAAAACACTGACTGACCCTGGAAGAATATCAAGATATTTTTCCATATATGTATTATCAGCAAAAGATAACCTTGCAGAACCGATCTGTTTTGACAAATCTTTAGTTAAAAATGGCTTGTCACCAGGTAAAAGCAGTAAATAAAAATTTGTTTTCTGCCTGTTACATAAAAATAAATTTTTACATATTTTACAATCAAGGGCGTTTTCAATATCCTTACATAACTCCATTGTATCAGCACTGTTATGGTCTGCTCTTACATATTCTATCTTTAGTCCGTCTAAAAAATCATATACTTTTATTTCTTTTTCTAATCTGTTTGTTAAATCACAGGGTCTTCCTTTAAATATTTCCATATTTACTAATTCCTTTTTATTATTTGATTTTGAATTTCTGATATTTCCTGTTCGTTTTCTAAAATCTTCTGACTTATCACTACTATTCCAAGTTCAGCATCGTCATAAAAAGCTATTAAATATTTTTTGGTTTCATCTTTCTTAAAATTTCTGACATCGTATAAAGTTAGTTTCATTGTATGAGGGGTGCTTGTATAATGACTAAGTTGAGGACCGAGAATATTTTTTAATTTCTCATAATCATCACTCTCAGATAAACTGTCAAGTTTAATATCACATGAAATTGCACTGTTGGTTACAATTTCATAGTCATTACCTAAAAATTTAAAAATTTCAGAAAGTAATTCACTCATCGAATTTTCAATAGATATTTTCATAACTTGATTATAGTAATCTTCAAATAAATCAATATTTGATGTTGCAGCATTTATATATTCAGTTTTAAATTTTTCCATACCTTTTCTTTCGTATAGAAAATTTCGGCTGTAATAAGAGCCGAAAAATGAGTCCTCTCCATAATCATCAAAAAATAAATATGTAATTTCTTCCAAATCATCTATGAGTGAAAATATTAAAGCAACATTTTTATTAAGATTAAGATAATCAATATTCCTGTAATTTGATCTGTCATCTACTTTAAAAGAAATAGTAAGTCTTTTAGGAAATGCATTTTCATCAACCGAAATATCCTTAGTTTTATAAGAAGAAAAATTGGTTATATCAATAATTTCCCTGACCGCTTCTTTATTTTCAAGTTTAGTATTTTTATATGAATAAATTTCTTCAAAGCCTGTTTCAGCACTGTTATAATATTTAGTCGAGATATAAAAACCAATAATAAGACCAATGATTACAACAGGTATAAAAAAGTACAATAATTTTTTCATAAAAACACCTCGTTTTACTTAATAAACATATTTACAAAACGGACATTTCAGAGTAATAACAACATATAGAAAATCTTGCTAGAGATTTATATCGACGATTTTATCTTTGTTGAAATCATTATACCACAAAACTATACATAATTCAACGATTATATTTGACAAAATATTTTATATAATATATAATCAAAATACCCGTATGGGGTATTTTGATTGCGGAGGGATAAAATGACAGAAGAATGTTTATTATGTAAAACAAAAATTCGTGATGAAAAAGAATATAAAAGTCTTATAAACAGACTAAACAGAATCGAAGGACAAGTTCGGGGCATTAAGAAAATGCTTGAAAACAATGCGTATTGTCCTGATATTTTAATTCAGGTTTCGGCTATAAATTCCGCTTTAAATTCATTTAATAAGGAACTGCTTTCAAGTCATATTAAAACTTGCGTATCAAATGATATAAAAAGTGGTAATGATGAAATTATCGACGAACTTATTCATACACTTTCAAAACTACTAAAATAAGGAGGTTTAATATGGAATATGATGTTTTTGGAATGAATTGTGCGGCGTGTTCTTCAAGAGTTGAAAAAGCAGTTTCTTCTCTACCGAATGTTAATAAATGCTCGGTAAATTTACTGACTAACTCTATGACGGTTTCAGGAACTGCATCAGATGAAGAAATTATCGATGCAGTAATAAAAGCAGGATACAATGCAAACATAAAAAATAGCAGCAATTTAAAGAAAGAAGAAAAAAAATCAGAGGAAACAAAAAAACTTAAAACAAGAATTACTTCTTCCCTATTCTTTTTAATATTTTTAATGTACTTTTCAATGGGGCATACAATGTTAGGCTTTCCTCTGCCTGAAATTCTTAAGAACAACCCTCTTTTAATAGTTATAATTCAAATGCTTCTTACCATTATTGTAATGATAATAAATAAAAATTTCTTTATAAACGGATTTAAAGGAATTTTAAACAAGTCGCCTAATATGGATACACTTGTTGCACTTGGCTCTTTTGCATCTTTTGCGTATAGTACATGTATTGTGTTTTATATGACACACTTATATACAATCGGAAATATAAGTCTTGCAAAACATGAGTTGCACGAAGTATATTTTGAATCTGCGGCAATGATACTTACTCTCATTACAGTAGGTAAAACTTTAGAATCAATTTCTAAGAAAAAAACAACTGATGCAGTTAACTCTCTTATAAATCTTGCCCCAAAAACAGCAACTGTAATAAGAAACAATAAAGAAATGGTAATATCCGTAAAAGATATTATTAAGGGTGATATTTTTATTGTAAAACCCGGCGAAAGTATTCCTGCTGACGCAGTAGTAATTGAAGGGCATTCTGCCGTTAATGAATCGGTATTGACAGGCGAAAGTATTCCTGTTGACAAAGAAATCGGAGATTTAGTATCACAAGCAACAATAAATGAACATGGATTTTTAAAATGCGAGGCTCTAAAAGTCGGAGAAGAAACACTTTTTTCAAAGATTATTAAAACCGTTAACGACACATCCTCTTCAAAGGCACCAATTGCAAAAGTTGCAGATAAAGTGTCGGGAATATTTGTTCCGATTGTTATTGTTATTTCAATTATAACTTTTTGTATATGGATAATTGCAGGCGAAAGTATTGGTTTTTCACTTGCAAGAGCGGTATCAGTACTTGTAATAAGTTGTCCTTGTGCATTAGGTCTTGCTACACCCGTTGCAATTATGGCAGGAAACGGTGTAGGCGCAAAGTGCGGAATACTTTTCAAAAACGCACAAGCTTTGCAATACACAGGTAAAATAAAACAAATTGCACTTGATAAAACAGGTACAATTACAAAAGGAACTCCTGAGGTTACTGATATAATACCATTTAATGGAACAAAAGAAGAATTACTACAGTATGCATATTCACT
>JAZOMN010000173.1:0-5410 GCA_045654005.1 Clostridia bacterium | reverse complement strand
AAATGATTTTAATAAAAACACAGTTTTAATATCAAAGCAAATGGAATACTCTGCTTTTAATCTTACCTTTATGTATGATAAAACAAACGAGGAAGAGTTTGATTATGAGAATATTATAAACTACATTTAATCAGGAATTAGGAATTAGGAATAAAGGTAAAAATTGCATCGCAATTTTTGGAATTAACGGGAAATCTTCGATTTCAAAATTGTAGGGAACGCATTTATGCGTTCCGCATCGGAATGGATAAATCCATTCCCTACAATAAATATAATATATAAAAAAGGCGAAATGGCTGTATAGCATCATTTCGCCTTCTTTTTTTATCTCGCCCATTAAAACGAAGGCAGGAAAAATTGTTCGGATTGGACGAAAAAAAGGGACAAACTTAAAAGCTTGTCCCCCAAAGCCCGAAGGCGTATTAGCTGTCTTTCGTTCAAAATGCACTCTGCATTTTTATTTAGCGTATTCAACTGCCCTTGTTTCTCTGACCACATTAACTTTAATCTGGCCCGGATATTCAAGTTCATTTTCAATTTTTTCTGCAATTTCTCTTGCGACAACAATCATAGTCTGGTCATTGATATCTTCAGGTTTAACCATAATTCTGATTTCACGACCTGCCTGAATTGCAAATGTTTTCTCAACGCCTTTAAATGAAGAAGAAATTTCTTCAAGTTTTTCCAAACGTTTAACATAAGTTTCAATGTTTTCACGTCTTGCACCAGGTCTTGCAGCTGAAATAGCATCTGCAGCCTGAACGATACAAGCAATTGTTGTTTCAGGTTCAACATCGCCGTGATGTGACAGGATTGAGTTTAAAACTACCTGGTCTTCATTGTATTTCTTCGCAATATCAGCACCGATATTAACGTGAGAACCTTCAACTTCGTGAGTAACCGCTTTTCCTATATCGTGTAGTAACCCTGCTCTTTTTGCAAGAACAACATCAACCCCAAGTTCAGCGGCGATAATTCCCGAGATATGAGCAACTTCGATAGAATGTTTTAATACATTCTGACCATAACTTGTTCTGTACTTAAGTCTTCCAAGAAGTTTAACAAGTTCAGGATGAAGCCCGTGAACACCAACTTCAAATGTAGCAGATTCACCTGCTTTTTTAATCGCTGTTTCAACTTCTTTTTGTGCTTTTTCAACCATTTCTTCAATTCTTGCCGGATGAATACGTCCGTCAGAAATAAGTTTTTCTAAAGATAGTCTTGCAACTTCACGCCTTACCGGGTCAAATGATGAAAGAATAACTGCTTCCGGAGTATCGTCAATAATAACGTCAACCCCTGTGGCTGTTTCCAAAGTTCTGATATTTCTTCCCTCTCTACCGATAATTCTTCCTTTCATTTCATCGCTTGGTAATGTAACAGTAGAAACTGTAACCTCTGCAACATGGTCGGCAGCACATCTTTGAATGGCAGATGTAATAATACTTCTTGCCTTTTCGTCAGCAACCTCTTTGGTTTCGTCCTCAATTTCTTTGATTCTTACCGCAGCGGCAACTCTGACTTTTTCTTCAATATTTTTTAGTAGGTAACTTTTTGCTTCTTCGGCTGTAAGCCCTGAAATTTTTTCAAGAAGTTCTAATTGTCTTCTCTGAATTTCAGCAACATATTCTTCTTTTTCTTCTAATTGCTTTGTTTTGTCTTTTAAATTTTCTTCTCTTGCTTCTAAATTTTCAATTTTTTTATCGAGATTTTCTTCTTTTTGTAAAATTCTTTTTTCCTGCTTCTGAATTTCACCGCGCCTTTCCTTGATTTCTTTATCAAGTTCTGCTCTGCTCTTATGTATCTCGTCTTTAACTTCCAAAAGTTTTTCTTTTTTCATATTTTCAACGGTTTTATAAGAGTCATTAACAATTCTTTTTGCTTCTTCTTCTGCACTTTTTATAGAACTTTCAGCAATTTTTTTTCTATATGAAATGCCCAGTCTGAAGGCAACGACAGCAGCAACTAAAAAAGTACCGGCGATAATTCCGACAGCAAGTCCAATGCTTATCATTAAATAACGCACCCCCTATATTATTTTGTTATAAGAAAAATATCAATAAAGGAAGTATGGTTAAAACACCACTTTCCCAATATAATTAACCTACTATATATATTTTAATATTTTTTGGTCAAACTGTCAAGGAATATTTATATTTATCAGAAGAAAATTATGGATGAAACTTATTTTTAAATTTTAAATCTAACGAAATATGCAAAGTTGATTTTGCAAAAATTATTCAGGAAAAAATTACAACTTGATTTTATGAATAATTTTTTGTAGAATAGGTTTTGCGGTTGACATAATACCGAACATAAATAAATTGAATATTCCCCTAAAACCCCTAACATAACTCTTTTACTAACATTATATACGGGGAATTTCAATTTATATTATGTAAATGGGATGTAAAAAAACTCCAGACCGCAAAAAGTAGGGCTTATTGATATGTTAAGCACATAATTTTTTAGCATTTTAATGATAAGGTAAAGATTTTTTGCAAAAAAATCTTTGGAATTTATACTTTTTGCTATGAACGAACTTAGCCACTCGACGTATCTATATACGCCTTCGGGTGACCCAAAGCCAAAGGCTTTGGCTAAGTTAGTCCATTCTGAAGATTTTTTCCTATCCCGTTAAAAAAATTAAGGAGGAACTATTATATGAAAAAGATTAAAAGAATTGTTTCTTTAATTCTTATGGTTTTAATGGCAATTTCGGTTATGCCTGCCAAGGCATTTAACGTTGCCGAAGATGTTAAGGGAACCAGTTTCGAAGAAAGCGCACATGTTCTTGGCGCTTTAGGAATTATGGTTGGTGACGCAGGAAGCGGAAACTTCAGACCAAACGACAGTATTACAAGAGCAGAATTCGCAAGAGTTTCTGTATCATTAATGGGGCTTGACGAAGTTGCTCATGCTTCAGCAGGAATATCTAAATATCCTGACGTATCAGTAAACCACTGGGCAAACGGATATATAAACACTGCTACAAGCCAGAAATTAGTTATCGGTCGTGATGACGGAAACTTTGACCCTGAAAGCAAAATCACATATCAGGAAGCAATTACAATTTTAGTAAGAGCATTAGGCCGTGAACCTGCTGCAAACGCAAAAGGCGGATATCCGTCAGGATTTTTAGCAGTTGCAGTTGAATCAGGACTTACAAAGAATGCAAACTCTGCTTATGAAAGCCCTGTTGCCAGAGGTATTGTTGCAAATCTTGCAAATAATGCTTTAACAATTGAAATGATGGAACAAACAGGTTTTGGTTCAAATGTAAGTTATGAAATAGTTGACAAAACTATCTTAAAAGACAAACTTAATGTTGAAAAAGGCGAAGGACAAATTACTGCAAACGGTTTTTCAACACTTACTTCCGATTCAGGCCTTGAAAAAGACCAGGTTGTAATAGGTAGTGAAAGATTTGATATTGGTACTTCAAATGCAGATACCTTACTTGGTTACTATGTAGATTACTACGCAAAAATTGAAGACGATAACTCAAAAACAATTATTTTAGCAAGAGAAGACAAAAATAGAAACAAAACTATAACAGTTGACGGCGAAAACATTGACAGTGTTTTAAATTCTGAATTTAAATACTGGGTAGATAAAGACAAAGATTCTAAACCTGAGACTGTAAAACTTTCAGACAAACTTTCTATGATTTATAACGGCGTTGGCATGAATGTAGATTTATCACTTCTTACAAACAAACTTGCCGGAACTGTTAAACTTGTTGAAACAACAGGAGACCAGAAATACGATGTGATTTTTGTTGACGAAGTTTCAAATGTAGTTGTTGAAGACACAATTTTATCAAGTTATAAAATTATAGATAAATACGGCAACCCTACCCTTACAGTTGACCCTGCTGATGATAACTATCACTTCACAATGGTTGACGATAAATTAAACACAGTTGATATAAAAGACTTAAAAGAATGGGATGTATTATCCTATACAATTTCAAAAGATAAAAAACTTATAAGAATTTCAGTATCTAAGAATTCTGTAACAGGAAAAATTACCGAAGTATCAGAAGATAAATTTATGATTGACGGTAAAGAATATATGGTTGCATCAAACTATAAAACACCTTTAAAACTTCAGGACGAAGGTATCTTCTATCTTGATGCTTACGGAAAAATTGCAGCAGTTGAAAAACAGGCAACAACAGATAAAAATTACGCATATTTAATAAGCGCAGGTACAACAGGTTCTGTTGACATCGTATCTAACTTTAAAATATTAACTGCTGACGGAAAAATCTCTACTTTAACTGCAGAAGAAAAAATTAAGTTTAACGGACAAAGCGGTTTCTATTCAAAAGACGTTATGGACCACGTTAAATCAAACGATGTAACAACAAAACAACTTATAACATTTAAAACGAACAGTTCAGGAAAAATTTCTGAAATTGAACTTGTTAACGATAAATCTTCAGGCTCATTAGTAATTGACGAGTACGATTTTATGTTAAACTTTAAAGGAAATGATGTTGTTTATAAAGCATCTTCAAATAAATTAGGGCAGTTTAATATAACAGGCGATACAATAGTATTTGATATTCCTGAAAATGCGGCAGATCCTGAAGATTATGCAGTAAGAGGCAAAGATATGTTTGAAGATGAAGGCAAATACAACATTTTAGTATTTGACGTAACTGAAGATATGAATGCTAAGGTTGTAATTGTTACAAATTCAGACGGTAAAACAAACGAAGAGTCCCCTCTTGCAATAGTTTCTAAAATTACAACTTCAAGAAACGAAGAAGGTGACGAAATTCAGAAATTATACGCAGCGTATAACGGTGAAATGAAAACATTCTTAACCGACAGCGCTAAAATGCTTGTAAAAGGCGACAAATCTTTAGAGGCAGGTGACGTTATAAGATTAAGACTTGATGCTAACGGAAACATTGAAAAATTCGATTTAGTATTTGACATATCTAAAAAGAATACTGAATTTACAACATCTTCTGACAAAACCGAACTTATCTACGGTAAAGTTACCAAGAAGTTTGCAAATTCAATAAACGTATCAGTTAACGACGGCACAAGCCATAACTACTCTTTAAACGGTGCAACAGTTTACAACTATGAAAACGAAAGAGTTTCAATAGTAACAACTGCAGACCTTCAAAGATATGACAGCGAAAATCCATCAAGAGTATTTATAAGACTTTATGACGGAGTAGTAAAAGAAATAATCATAATAAAATAAATTTAATTTTAAAATTGCTCAAACAGGGGTATCCCCATTTGAGCAATTTTTTCCTATCCCTTAGTATAAAAAATGCTCAATCAGGAATAATCCTTGATTGAGCATTTGTGTCTGAATTTAAATTTTGCAGTTAAACTTTATAAATCGTCTGCATCCTGTACAGGTTTTTCAAATTTTTCCT
>JAZOMN010000172.1:0-3345 GCA_045654005.1 Clostridia bacterium | reverse complement strand
TAAATAGGAATTAACAATAAAGGAAGGCAAAATCATGCTATGCAGCGATTTTGCCTTTTTTTATATATAATTGTAGGGAATGCATTTATGCATTCCGATACGCAAAGAATAAATCCTTTCCCTACGATTTGGGAATTTTTTAATTTCATAAATTGCAACGCAATTTATACCTTCATTCCTGATTTCTAATTAAGCTTTTTTCAACTCAAAATAAAAAGTTGAACCTTTCCCAAGTTCGCTCTCTACACCGAACTCGGCGTTATGGTTTATTAAAATATTTTTCACAATAGCAAGACCTATTCCGCTTCCTGTTTGCTCTCTTGTATTATTTTTAGATGCTCTGTAGTATCTGTCCCAAACTCTCTTTTTGTCTTCCTCGCTTATTCCGCTTCCTGTATCACGAACTTCAAAGCGGACAGTTTCGTCTTTTTCGGTTAATTTAATTTCCACGTAGTTATCAGGACCTGTATAATTTATCGCATTACCTATAAGATTATAAATGACCTGATTTATTCTTAATTCATTACCGAGAGCCATCAGACTTTCAGGGCAGATAACATTAAAATTAAAATTTTTATATTCAGAAAAGACTTTAAATTTCTCACATACTCTTCTTAAAGTATCTGCTATATCAAATTCTTTAATTTCAAATTTTTCAGTATTTGATTCTATTTTTGATAAATCCAAAATATCATTAACAAGTTCAGTAAGCCTGTCTGATTCTTTTATGATAACTCCAAGATGTTCTTCTCTTTTTTCCTTGTTGCCCCCTGAAATATCAATTATCATTTCCGCATAAGATTTAATAATGGTAAGCGGTGTTTTTAAGTCATGGGAAACATTGGCAATAAGATCGCGTCTTAACATTTCGTTCTTTGAAAGTTCAATAGCCGTATTATTAAGAACATTTGAAAGTTCGCTTATTTCTTTATATCCCCCGTCATAAAAACGGACATCGTAATTTCCCTTAGCAAGTTCCAAAGACGAATTTTTTATCTCTATAACAGGCTTTGACAGTTTTCTTGCAAGGAAAAATGACAAAAGAAAACTGATAAAAATAATAAGTACAGATACCATAATAAGTTGACTTTTAAGAACATTTACAGTTGCATCAGTCGGGGTAAGCGGAGTCTGAATATAAAGATAAGAGTGTAAATTACCCTTACTGTCATACACATTTGCCATATATACAACATTTTTATTTATTCCCATAAAGTTATTTGTAGATATTTCTACTATATGTTTCTTACTTGAATTTTTAAGTTTTTCAATATACTTTAATATTCTGTCTCTTTCTATTTTTTCTCTCGGTCTTAGTTCATTTATTTTAAAATTGTTATCTTTAAATTCACCGTCTAAAGATACGCTTCTTATAATCATACCATGCCTAAACTCTCCCTGAGGAGGAATATCAGTAACATTACCCGAATTGAAATTTTCGGCTATCTCATTTCCAAGATTTTCGGCTTCATTTATTTTCATTGTTTCATAATAAGCATTAAAAAGTATTACCTGAAGAAGCCATAATATTATTAAAATAATTAAGGAAAAAGATGTAAAATATACCCACAAATTAAATTGCAATCCTCTTTTTTTCAATTCATTCACCTCAAACTTCAAACTTATATCCCATACCTCTTAAGGTTACTATAAAATCTCTGTATGCACCTAATGAATTTCTTAACATTTTTATATGGGTATCAACCGTTCTGTCGTCTCCATAATAATCGTATCCCCATACCTCAGTAAGAAGTTTCTCTCTTGAGAGTGCAATATTTTTATTTTTTATAAGGAAAAATAAAAGGTCATATTCTTTGGGTGTAAGTTCTTTTTTTACATTATCAACAAAAACATTTCTTCCCGAAAAATCAATCCTAAGACCTGAAATTTCAAATATTTCTTTTTCTTTACCTGAAGGTTTTCCTCTGCCTATAACAACTTTAAGACGTGCCATTATCTCTTTTGGGGAAAAAGGTTTTACAACATAATCGTCAACGCCAACCTCGAATCCGTAAAGTTTATCATACTCCTCTGCCCTTGCGCTAAGCATTATAACAGGAATATTCTTTATTTTTTTAATTTCCTTGCATACGGTATAGCCGTCAATTTTAGGCATCATTATATCTAAAATTATTGCGTCAATATCTTTTGATTTTACAGTTTCGAGTGCTTCAATTCCGTCCTTTGCTTCGAAAACGCTATACCCCTCAAATTCCGCATATTCTCTTATAACTTCTCTTATTTTCTGCTCATCATCGCATATTAAAATACTGTACATAACAATCACCTTTTTTTATAATAATCGGTTTTTGTGAAATCTGTGTGAAAAACTTATTATAATTTTAACATTTTTTTGAATTTATGACAACAAAAATTCACATTTTATTTATATATTTACTATTGTAAATAATTATAATTTATGGTATAATGATAAATTGAGAAAGGATATGACGAGGTGATAAAATGCTTAAAAATATAATCGAAAAAATGATTGGAACATATTCTGAAAGAGAAATTAAAAAATTAAAACCTTTATTAAATAAAACTTTACAGTTAGAAGAAGAATTTGCCCGTCTTTCTGACGAAGAATTAAAAGCGAAAACTCCTTATTTTAAAGAACTTATATCATCAGGAAAAAGTTTAGACGATATTTTGCCCGAAGCCTTTGCAACAGTGAGAGAAGCATCCTGGAGGGTTTTAGGTCTTAAGCACTACCCTGTGCAGATTTTAGGGGGTATTATTCTTCACCAGGGAAGAATTTCAGAAATGAAAACCGGGGAAGGAAAAACTCTGGTTGCTACCCTTCCCGCTTATCTTAATGCTCTTAGTGGCAAAGGTGTTCATATAGTAACAGTTAACGATTACCTTGCAAAAAGAGACAGTGAATGGATGGGTAAAGTTTATAAATTTTTAGGACTTACAGTAGGCCTTATCATTCACGATATTGAACCTGAAAAGAGAAAAGAAAATTACCTTGCCGATATCACTTACGGAACAAATAACGAATTTGGTTTTGACTATTTAAGAGACAATATGGTTATCTTTAAGGACCAGATGGTTCAAAGAGGTCATAACTTTGCCATTGTCGATGAGGTTGACAGTATTTTAATTGACGAAGCAAGAACACCTCTTATTATTACGGGTGCAGGTGATGAATCAACTGACATTTACGTAAAGGCAGATAAATTTGTAAGAACTTTAAAATATAAAGTTATTGTTGAAACTGATTTAAAATTAGAGGAAGCCGAAGAAGCAATCGTTGACTATATTGTTGACGAAAAAGCAAACAATGCTACTCTTACAAGGCAGGGTGTTGAAAAAGCGGAAAAGGCTTTTGGAATTGAA
>JAZOMN010000171.1:0-6011 GCA_045654005.1 Clostridia bacterium | reverse complement strand
TAATATTATCCCTTACCTTTCTTCGAAAATTCGTTCCATATTCTTCAATCATAAGGTTATTAAAACCTATATTTATTTTTCTTATAGGAATATTTTTTTCAGTTGTTTTATCATAATAATCCAAAAAATATTCGGTAAGTTTTTTTTGCGAATTGGTGTAGTTAGTTATTTTTATTGTTCCGCCTGTTGATTTTTTCAAACTGTCCGAATAACCTATACGCAAAGTTATGGAATTGGTTACAAGGTTTTTATCAACCAGATCAAGACAGAGCATATCCACCATTTCTTTTAAAACAAGTCTTGCATCGGAAAAATTATAATCTTCAAAAAGAATTTGCCCGTTGGATATTGATGTGGTTTTAGTTTCATAATGCTTGATATCATAAATAGTACAAGGTTCAATCCCTTTTGAATGATCAATCAAATATTCTGCATTAACCCCGAACTCACGGTACAGTAGCCTTTCTTCCATTTGGGATACACCATATAAATCATACACACCAAACTTTTCAAGCCTTTTTGCAATACCGCTTCCCACATTCCATATATCTGTTATAGGTTTATGGTGCCATATTTTTTCTTTGAATAACTTTTCGTCTAAATATCCTATAAAATCGTCAGCGTTTTTTGCAGTTATATCAAGGGCAACTTTTGCTAAAAATAGATTTGTTCCAATTCCTGCTGTCGCCCTTATTTTAGTTTTTTTATAACCCTCATCCATAATCATAAGAGCAAGTTCTTTTGGTGTTTTATTATAAAGTTCAAGATAATTTGTTATATCAAAAAAACATTCGTCAATTGAATAAATATGAATATCGTCTTTTGATATGAATTTTAAATATATCTCGTAGATATTGGCAGAGTATTCTATATAAAGATTCATTCGTGGTTTAGCAATAATATAATCAATATCCTTTGGGATTTCAAATAATCTTCCCCTGTTTTTTACCCCTTTGTTTCTGATTCCCGGAGATGCGGCAAGGCAAATAGCCCCTTTACCTCTTTTGGCATCTGCCACCACAAGATTTGTTGTAAAAGGGTCAAGTCCTCGCTCAATACACTCTACCGATGCGAAGAAACTTTTTAAATCAATACATAAATAATACTTTTCCATAGTTACAGATTTTTAAGAATTTCTTTGATAAGTTCCCATGTTCTTTTTGTTGAAGATATGCTTAACCTTTCATTTGGTGTATGAATATCATACATATCAGGTCCGAAAGATATAGCATCAAGATTTTTTATTTTTTCTCCTAAAACCCCACATTCAAGACCTGCGTGAATTGCCATAAACTCAGGTTCCTTGTTATAAAGTTTTTTATATGCTTTTTTTACAACATCTCTTAAATAGGACTCGCTGTTATATTCCCACGGAGAATATTCTCCAGAAACCTCTACTGATGCACCCGAAAGAGAAGAAACGCTCTTTATCTTATTTATAAGTGCTTTCATTTCGCTTTTTGAGGAACTTCTTACTGAAAATGCCACCTCTAAAGTTTTATCAGATATTTTAAGTATTCCCATATTAAGAGAAGTTTTAACAAGCCCTTCTATTTCCATATCCATATTTATTATACCGTTTGGAAGTGCCAGAAGCATACTAACTGCTTTGGATGTTGAGCCAGTTGTTAATGCTGTATCAGTATCCTCATTTTTTTCATAATCTATCATAATATCAAGATCAGTTACTTTATATTCTGATTTAAATTCATCTGAAAATAAATCTATAATATTATCGACATTTTTATCACATATAAAAGAAAATTCAGTAAGGGTCGGTATCGCATTATCTTTAAGTCCGCCTTTGATATCAACTAAATTTATAGTGCATTCGTTAAGTAAAGAGAATAATATTCTTGATGCTAATATATTCGAATTTGCTCTTTGTTTTATTATTTCAACCCCTGAATGACCGCCTTTTAAGTTATGGATTTTAACAGAATATTTAATTCCTGAAACTTTTTCATATTCAAGTGGTAAACTGCATTTAACCCTGGCGCCACCGGCACAACTTACAGTAAATATCCCCTCTTCTTCAGAATCAATATTTAAAAGCAAATTTCCTTTTAAATTAGATAAGTCAATAAACGAAGCACCTAAAAGCCCTATTTCTTCATCAACTGTAAAAACTGCTTCAATATCAGGATGAACAATATCTTTACTTTCTAATATTGCAAGAGCATAGGCGATGGCAATACCATCATCTGCCCCCAAAGTCGTACCTTTTGCACAAACAAGGTCATCTTTTATTTCAAGGTTTAATGAATCGTTTTCAAAGTCAAATGTTACATCTTCTCTCTTTTCGCATACCATATCAAGATGCCCTTGAATAATGACAGTTCTGTCACTCAAAGTTCCCTGCTTTTTCTTTTTTATTATCACATTATTCATTTCATCCTGAATATATGAAAGACCGTTATTTTTTGCAAACTCTACGCAAAAATCACTTATTTTTTTAGTATTCCCCGAACCATGAGGAATTTTTGATATTTTCTCGAAATAGTAAAAAACTCTTTCAGGCTCAATTCCTTTTAAAATATTCATTTTTTCTACCTCATTTCAAATTTTTTACTTTGCAATAAATATAATATTTTGCAAAGTGCTTTTTCTGAAAGTATTCTTCTGAAAAAGACTGCAATTTTCATTAAAATTCCGGGAATAATTATAAGTTTCCCTTTAAACATCATTTTAATTGCATATAAGGAAACTTTATCACAGTCTGCAATAATTAAATCTCTGCCTTTTTCCTTACCGTTTCCGAAACTTACCTTTGCAACCTTTTCAAATTCGGTTTTAACAGGTCCCGGGCAAAGAACACTTATTTTAACATTTGATTTTTCCTGCCTTAATTCTTCGTATATTGACTCGGTCAGTCTGAAAACATACGATTTTCCTGCATAATATGAAGAAAAAAGAGGACCGGGGAAAAATGCGGCAATTGATGCAACATTTAAAATATATCCCCTGTTTTTTTCTTTGAATTTTTTTACTGCCATTTTTGTTAAAATATGAACTGCACGCACATTAGTATCAAGCATTTTAAGTTCAGCATCCAAATCTGAAGATGAAAATTCTCCAAAAACGCCAAACCCTGCATTATTTATAAAAACATCTGTATCGCAAAGTTCTTTTTCAATCTCTTTATATGATTCTTCTTTTGTGATATCAAGGCATTTGATATAAAGATTTGTTTTTATTTCATTTTTAAGTTCAATTAATTTATCTTCTCTTCTTGCAACTGCAATAATATCATATCCTAAACTTGATAAAATTATTGCCATACTTCTTCCCAAGCCCGAACTTGCCCCTGTAATCAACGCTTTCATGATTTATTCTCCTATACTTATTTAATATATGTTTATGATACCATATTCTTCATCTAAAGTCCAATATTTCTTAAAAATTAAAAAAAAGTAAAAAAAACCTTGACTTATAGACAAATATGGTATAAAATAGTATGGTAACCGCTCGAATAGGGTTTTAATAATCAAAATTTTTATTTATGGTTAACCTTACAAGGCGAGTCCTAAAAAATAAAGGGAGGTGCTACAGAATGTACGCAGTAATCGAAACAGGCGGAAAACAATACAAAGTTTCCGAAGGTGATGTTATCTTCATCGAAAAATTAGAAGTTTCTGAAGGTGATGTTATCACATTAGACAAGGTTGTTGCAGTTAGCGATGATAATGGTATCAAAGTTGCTGACGAAGTTAACGGTGCTTCAGTTTCTGCAAAAGTTTTAAAGAACGGAAAAGAAAAGAAAGTTATCGTTTACAAAATGAAACCTAAAAAAGGTTACAGAAAAAAACAAGGTCACAGACAACCTTATACAAAAGTTCAGATTGAAAAAATCTCTATGTAATTATGACTAAGATTGAAATTACAAAAGATAAGTCGGGTAATATAGTAAAATTTGTACTTGACGGGCATTCGGAATTTTCAGAAAGTGAGGATATCGTTTGTTCTGCTATATCATCTGTTGCTTATGCCACATTAAACGGCATTGAAAAAGTTCTTCATATCCCCTTTGGGTATGAAAAAGGCGACGGATATTTATATTTTGTTCTTCCCGACGATTTAAAAAAAGAATTAAGAGAACAAGTGAATATATTACTTAATTCTATGTATTTGTTCTTTATTGATTTAGAAGAACAGTACAAAGAAAATGTTAATATTATTACGCTGGAGGTGTAAAAATGTTTAGATTAGATCTTCAATTATTTGCTCATAAAAAAGGTATGGGTAGCACCAAGAACGGCAGAGACAGTGAAGCTAAAAGACTTGGTGTTAAAAAAGGCGACGGTCAGGCTGTTTTAGCAGGAAATATTCTTGTTAGACAAAGAGGTACAAAAATTCATCCGGGAACAAATGTTGGTAAAGGTTCTGATGACACTTTATTTGCATTGGTTGACGGTAAAGTTAAATTTGAAAGATTAGGCAAAGACAAGAAACAAGTTAGTGTTATTGCCGGTTAATTAAATTGATTTTTTGTGGGTTGCAGCTTTTGTTGCAACCCTTTTTTGAAAAGGAGGGACTTTTTATGTTTATTGATAAAGCGAAGATTTTTGTTAAAGCCGGAAACGGCGGTAACGGAAGTATGTCTTTCCACAGAGAAAAGTATGTTGCCGCAGGCGGTCCTGACGGTGGCGATGGAGGAAGAGGCGGAAGCGTTATATTTGTTGCAGACCAAAACCTTTCCACCTTACTTGATTTTAAATATAAAAGAAAATATGTTGCCAAATCAGGCGGAGACGGTATGAGCGACAACCGAATAGGTAAAAATGCTGAAAATCTGTATGTCAAAGTGCCTGTGGGAACAGTTGTTTACGATGTATTAACAGGTCTTATACTATGCGATTTAAACAAGCCCGGTATGGAAGCAGTTATTGCAAAAGGCGGTAACGGCGGTTACGGTAATAAAAGATTTGCAACACCAACAAGGCAAATACCTAAATTTGCAAAACCGGGATATCCCGGAGAAGAAAGAGAGGTTTCTCTCGAACTAAAACTTTTGGCAGATGTGGGGCTTGTCGGTTTTCCTAATGTCGGCAAATCAACATTTTTATCCGTATCAACAAAGGCTAATCCTAAAATTGCCAACTACCATTTTACAACTTTAATACCTAATTTGGGAGTTGCTGATTTAGGCGCAGGACGAAGTTTTGTTATTGCTGATATTCCTGGAGTTATCGAAGGTGCATCAGAGGGTGTGGGTCTTGGCCATGATTTTTTAAGGCATATTGAAAGAACGAGACTTCTTTTGCATGTACTTGATGTATCAGAATCAGAAGGCAGAAATGTATTTGACGACTTTAATATAATAAATAACGAACTAAATAAATTCAGTGACGAACTTGCTAAAAGACAACAAGTTATAATTCTTAATAAAGCAGACTTGGTTTTTGATGAAGAAAAAATAAACGAAGCAAAGCAAAAATTTGAAGAAATGGGATATAAAGTTTTTGTTTGTTCGGGCGTTACTACAAAAGGTGTAAAAGAAATTTTAAATTACGCTTATGAACTATTACAGAATATTCCAATGCCAGTTTTATATGACGAAGATAAGATTTATAACGAAGCAATTCACAAAGTAGAGAAAAAACCATACGAGGTATTTATTGACGACGAAGGTGTTTTCAATGTTGAAGGTCCTTTTGTTGAAAGATTACTCAAAAGCACTAACCCTAACGATTATGAATCAATGCAGTATTTCCAGAGAGCGTTAAAATCTTCCGGAATAATTGCAGAACTTGAAAATCAGGGTGTAAAAGAGGGCGACCTTGTAAGACTTTATGAGGTTGAATTTGAGTTTGTGCTGTAAATATAATCAGGAATAAATGAAGGCGAAATCATAGTATAATGATTTCGCCTTTTTTAGTCTTGAATGAATTTATATGATTTTGTCAAGTCAGGGGTAAAAAATTTATTTCTATTAAAGGCTTCCCCTTGAGGGGAAGCTGTCACGAAGTGACTGATGAGGTGTCAAGATTATTCAATATATCCTGACATAC
>JAZOMN010000170.1:0-6256 GCA_045654005.1 Clostridia bacterium | reverse complement strand
ATACATCTCGACCATACATCATCGTATATGCTACTTCATGTGCAAGACTTGCTGTATGTCCGAATTCATGACATACAACCAATTTTTTACGAAGGTCATCATAGGAATCAGCCTTTGCCCTATTAATTTGTATGTTTGCATAAGAATATGTCTGATTAATCGGTGGATCTGTTATACCATTAATGTATGTAATACCATCCCAGGCTGTAGAACCATAATTATAAGCATACACATTAATCTGACTACTGTTATTTCTTGTTAATTTATATTCGCTATTATTTGTCCACATTTCTGCCGCCCACACAATTGGATTTACATAATCCGAAGGGACATCGGAAGAAATCGCATAATTTACATTAGGACTTTGCCATTTCCCCGTTCCCATATAGTTATAAGCATACACCTGAATACAAAACAGACTAATAATTAATAATACAGAAAATGCTATATATTTTGATTTCTTCATACCTTAATCTCCTTTACTAAATAAAAAAGTGTAAATCATACCTCAAATTCAAAGAGGATTGACTCACACCTTAGTTACATTATATATTACCCTATGTTAAAATTGCAAATTAACTGAGGAACATAACAAATAACACAACTTAACAAAACCAATCCTCTTTGAAAAATTGTTTATCATTGGTATCTTCCCCTTTCTTATTTTTCTATGTTCATTTTAACATAAATTTTTCCAATTTACAAGCATTTTTTACATTTTTTCAATTCCCTCTATTTGCAAAATTTATCAATATAATTTTCTATCGCCTTATCAATAATTTCAAGTGATGTTTTATAATCACTTACTTCGTTTACTGCTGTTTCCTTATTTTCTAAATTTTTATAAACTGCAAAGAAATGACTCATTTCATCAAAAACGTGTTTTGGTAATTCGTCAATGTCCTTATAAATATTATAATAAGGGTCATTAAACGGAATAGCAATAATTTTTTCGTCATTTCTTCCGTTATCTATCATAGATATAACACCAATCGGATATGCACGGACTAAAGTCATCGGTTCAATTGTTTCAGAACAAAGAAGAAGGACATCAAGCGGGTCATTATCATCGCCATATGTTCTTGGAATAAATCCGTAATTTGCGGGATAATGGGTAGATGTGTGTAAAATCCTGTCAAGTATTAAAAATCCCGTTTCTTTATCAAGTTCATATTTCTTTTTACTACCCTTTGAAATTTCTATAACACAGATAAAATCTTCTGCATTTATTCTCTTTGGTGAAATATCGTGCCATATATTTGACATTAAAAAATCTTCTCCTTTTTTAACATAATTTCATCATTATAAATATTATATTTACTTTAACCTGAAATATCCCAACTATAAAGGTAACCCTACTTTTTATTTTAAAAAAATATCAACCTATAGTTGATATTTTTTTAATCTACTTAATATAATCACATGCATTAAGTGCGGCAATTGCGCCATCAGAAGCAGCTGTTGCAACCTGGCGGATACGTTTTGTTCTACAGTCTCCTGCAACAAAAATTCCGTCACAGTTTGTCATGCAGTCTTCTCCCGATTCAACATATCCCCAGTCATTAAGTTTTACTGTATCTTTAAAAATATCATTCTGAGGAATTAAGCCGACAGCAATAAACATTCCGTCAACATCGAGTGAAATTTTATCGCCTGTTGATTCCTTATTTATAACTATACCTTTTATATCTTTATCTGCAATAATTTCTTTTACGGTAACACCTAAAATAATTTCAACATTATCTTTCTTATCAAGTTGTTCTGCTAATTTCTTCTCTCCTGTAAGAAAATCAAGGTTCTGCACTATATAAACTTTCTTGCAGGTTTCTGAAAGAAGAACTGCTTCCTGAAGCGCTGAATTTCCGCCTCCGATTACCGCAACTGTTTTATCTTCATAAAAAGCACCGTCACAAACAGCACAAAAAGAAATTCCGTTGCCTATAAATTCTTCTTCTTTTTCTATTCCTAATAATCTGTGCTTTGTACCTGTTGCAATAATTACTGTTTTACCGAAGAAATCGCCTTCATCGGTTTTTACAGTTTTTATCTTATCATTTACAATCCCTTGTGCTTCACAGCATTCAACATCAAGCCCTAAGTTCATAGCCTGTTCAATAAGTTTTTCGGCAAATTCATTTCCCGTCACACTTACAAAACCGGGTATATTTTCAACCTTTGGAGAAGATGTTATCTGCCCTCCGAAAGTAGCCTTTTCAATAACAAGCACTTTCTTTCCTGCACGAAGAGCATATATGGAGGCGGTAAGCCCCGCAGGGCCACCGCCAATTATTATAATATCATATATATTCATACTATCACGCCTTTAAAAATTTTTTGATATCTGATACACCTGCATATTTTGAAACATTGCCGTTTTCAATATGAACAAGTGTAGGAGCCTGTTTAACTTCAAGCTGGGTTGCAAACTCTTTGTTTTCATCGGCTAAAAGTTTTAAGTATGAAATTCCTGCTTTGTCAAGAAAAGTTGCAGCCATTTTACAGTTAGGGCAAGTAGCGGTAGTAAACAAGTAATATCCGTCATTTGTTGATACTTTTGATGCTTCTTCGGAAACTTGTCCGCCCTCTTTTTTAGAGCCTTTAAACTGTGAATTGTCTATATCATATACTTTTCTTTCAGAATATTCCTGACTCTTACCGTCATTCCAGTTCTGAACAGGACGATAGTAACCTGTGATACGACTGTAAACTTCTGTTGTTTCTCCGCATCCAGGACATTTATATTCTTCCCCTGCGATATATCCGTGGTTTTTACATACTGAATATGTAGGAGAAAGTGTATAGTAAGGCAATGAATAGTTTTCAGCAATCTTTCTTACCAAGTTTGCTGCTGCTTTCCAGTCAGGAAGTTTTTCGCCTAAGAATGCATGGAATACTGTACCTGATGTATAAAGTGTCTGAAGTTCATCCTGAATATCAAGTGCAGTAAATATATCTTCTGTATATCCAACAGGAAGATGTGAAGAGTTTGTATAATAAGGCTTATCCTTATCACCTGCTGTTATAATACTTGGATAGTGCTTAAGGTCATGCTTAGCAAGACGGTATGCAGTTGATTCTGCAGGTGTTGCTTCTAAGTTATAAAGGTCGCCATATTCTTCCTGATAGTCAGAAAGTCTTTCTCTCATCTGATTTAACACATCTTTAGTAAACTGCTGTGCTTTTTCTTCAGTTAAGTTAGCCTTTAGCCATTTAGCGTTAAGACACGCTTCATTCATACCAACAAGACCGATGGTTGAGAAGTGATTATCAAATGTGCCAAGATAACGTTTTGTATAAGGATAAAGTCCTGAATCAAGAAGTTTGCTGATAACAGTTCTCTTAACTTTCAAAGAACGAGCAGCAATATCCATCATATGATCAAGTTGCTTATAAAAATCAATTTCATCTTCTGCCAAAAATGCAATTCGTGGCATATTGATAGTAACAACGCCGACAGAACCTGTAGATTCACCGCTTCCGAAGAAACCACCTGATTTCTTTCTTAACTCACGAAGGTCAAGTCTTAAACGGCAACACATACTTCTTACGTCACTTGGTTCCATATCAGAGTTGATATAGTTTGAGAAATACGGAGTTCCGTATTTAGATGTCATTTCAAATAACAGACGGTTATTTTCTGTATCAGACCAGTCAAAATTATTTGTAATAGAATATGTCGGAATTGGATATTGGAATCCTCTGCCGTTGGCATCTCCGTCAATCATAACTTCGATAAAGGCTTTGTTAATCATATCCATTTCTTTTTGACAGTCTTTATATTTAAAGTCCATTTCTTTACCGCCGACTATACAGTTAAGTTCTGATAAGTCGTTCGGTACTACCCAGTCAAGAGTAATATTGGAAAATGGTGCCTGTGTACCCCATCTGCTTGGTGTATTAACACCATATATAAATGATTCAATACATTTTTTAACTTGATTATAACTTAAGTTATCCACCTTAACGAAAGGCGCTAAATATGTATCAAAGGATGAAAACGCCTGTGCACCTGCCCATTCGTTTTGCATGATTCCAAGGAAGTTAACCATTTGATTACATAATGTTGCAAGATGACTTGCAGGTGAAGATGTAATCTTTCCCGGAACACCGCCCAATCCTTCCTGAATAAGTTGTTTTAATGACCATCCTGCACAGTAACCTGTAAGCATGGATAAATCGTGGATATGGATATCAGCATTTCTGTGTGCTGCACCGATTTCATCGTCATATATTTCAGATAACCAGTAGTTAGCGGTAATAGCACCTGAATTACTCAAAATAAGACCGCCAACCGAATATGTAACTGTAGAATTTTCTTTAACACGCCAGTCATTGATTTTTAAATAGTTATCAACAATTGCCTTATAGTCAACCATTGTAGCATTGATGTTACGGATTTTTTCTCTCTGACGTCTGTATATAATATACGCTTTTGCAACATCGTCATACCCTGCTTTAATAAGAACAGATTCAACACTGTCCTGAATATGTTCAACTTCAATATGGCCGTCTTCAATTTTCGGCTCAAATTCAGCTGTTACTTTTAATGCTAAAAAATCAATAATATCTTTGTTATACTGTTTCTGACAAGCATCAAATGCCTGATATATCGCTGTGCTAATCTTGGAAAGATCAAAATCTACTATCTTCCCATCCCTTTTAATAACATTATACATAGTATCCCCTCCTAAGCATAAGAACTCCACTCTTTATGCTTTAAATATATTAGTATTTTTTAAAATTAATTTTGTCGAGCAAAACCATTCTACCATATATATTGTGTGTTGTCAATAGGAAAAAACACTATATATAAAAATTTTATCTTGTTTTTGTTTGAGGGACAAATTTTTGCGTTCGTTGAGCCATTTGTTCTAATTCTTCTTCACTCACGGGTGTTAAATTTTTAAAAAATACATTCCCCGAATCGACAAAATTCTGAATAAAATATCTTTTTGCACCTGAAATTCTCTTAGCAATATTCTCTAAATCTACAGGTGTATGGAATTCTTTTGTAACAGTCGTTCTGAATTCGTAATCAACTTTCCCTGATAATAAAAAATCAATACTTTCCTCTATTATACTATAAGGAAAATCTATCCCTGCAGTTTCAAAATATTTTTGGGGGATGTTTTTAATATCCATTGCAACATAATCGATAAGACCTTTTTCAACTAACTGTTTAAGTTTTTTAGGATAACTTCCATTAGTATCAAGTTTTATTTTATAGCCAAGTTCCTTTACTTTTGTTAAAAAGTTTTCCATATCGTGCATTAAAGGTTCTCCGCCCGATATACATATACCGTCAAGAACATTCTTTCTTTTTTCTAAAAACAAAAGAATTTCCTCTTCGCTGTACGTTTCACAATTTTCTTCTACCAAAAGTGAATTATGACAAAACGGGCAACGGAAATTGCACCCTTTTGTAAACACAATACAGGCAACCTGACCGGGAAAGTCAAGCACTGTTAATTTTTGAAAACCGCCAAATTCCATAGGCTCCTCCCTCTATAATTTATATTAAAATTCAAGTTCATCTTTGGGAAAATAACATTTTAAACATTTGAACCTAAAAAGGTTTTTAATTCTTTTAAGTGTTCATCTATACTTACAGCTTCAATTTTCCAAACACCGTTTTCATAATTAAAAACGCTGACAGATGCATTTGACACCCAGTCAATATTTTTCATTTCATCAAGTGTTCCTGTTTCGATAACAGTTTGTGCAACTCTTATCGGTGTAGCATGTGTAAATACCGCTACTGTTTTATTATCATTTTCTTTCGCAATTTTTAAAAGTGCATTCATAATTCTTTTAGTTAACTCTTTAATCGATTCTCCGCCGGGACAATAAGACTCGCTTGTATTGTAAAGCCATGCTTTAAATTCTACAGGATATAAAGACTTCAAGTTACTGTACTTTGCACCTTCCCATATCCCACCGTCAATCTCACGAAGACTTTTATCCTTAACAACTTCCATATTTATAATTTCAGAAAGGCATAAAGCAGTTTTATATGCTCTTTCTAAATCACTTGAATATATCTTATCCACACTATAATTTGATGCTATGTAATCCGCTGTGATTTTTGCCTGTTCAACCCCTTTTTCTTCTAAATCGGGATTTATCTGCCCTGCAAAAATATCACGGCGATTTGCAGTGCTTTCGCCATGTCTTATTAAAAGTAGTTTTGTCATATAATCACCTTTTTATTTAATAATCCCATTATACAATAAAATAAGAAAAATAACAATATAAA
>JAZOMN010000169.1:0-2328 GCA_045654005.1 Clostridia bacterium | reverse complement strand
GATGAAGACGAATATACCTTATCAGGCGATAAATTATCTTTCTATCCGACATTTAAACTTAATGACAATGTAACATTATATCTTGACTTTATGGGAAATATTGCAGGTGCAACTATAGGAAGCGACGCTACAGGTTATAATATGTATATTCCTATAAAACTTGTTCAGAAAACTATCGGTACTGATAATCTGGTGCTGCTGAAAGCGAATGATATTAACGCTGAGGAAATAAAAGAAATTTATCTTAACGATAAAATTACACTTAATGGTGCAAGAATAACAGATTCATACTCAAGTTATTCGCAGATTAATAATGATTTATTTTCACAAACATCAGGAACTCCTGCTGTGATAAAACTTAATGCTGACGGATTGGTTAATGAGATTGACACACCATGTCTTGCAAGTTCTTTTGACGAAAACGAAGACGGATTTACAACAATGCTTGATGCTACGGAAATTTACTATTATAAAACAACTCAGAATTATGGAAACAAAGCTTATGGAGATGCAAATACAAAATATCTTGCTATTCCTAACGATATTTCAAAAGCTACAAGTGAAGACTTTATCATAACAACCAAACCATCAACTTCCGGTACAAAACCGGCAGTTTATGCATACACTGATTCTAAAAATAATAAATATGCAACTTTAGTTATGTTTAAAAAAGACGATCATTATACACTTAAGTCTTCTGCACCATCAGCGATTGTTACAAGAATTACCTCTGTAGTTAATGAAGACGGTGAAGAATGTAAAAAAGTTTACTATCTGGAAGGTAAAACTGAAAATTATTTCTTATCTATGAATGATAAACTTGTTGATGCATTTGCTCCTACATCAACTCAGAATTATTATCAGGACCCTATAAAAGTAGGAGATTTGCAGGTAGGGGATATAATAAGTGTAGGGCTTGATAATGAAAGATATCTTGTTGCGTTCAGATGTTTATGGAAATCGGATAGAGAGGATATAAAGGCACTTAAGAGTCAGTATCAGTATTTATCTAAATATCGTTTCGTAGAAGCAACTGTAATAGGTGTTGACTCAACATTCATTTCACTTAAAACTAAAATCAAAAAAGCATCAGAAGAGTCCGAAGATATTGAGCACTATAAACATTCAGTTGCTAATATATATATTTTAAGAGGAAACGGAACAAATAAAGTTACATACGAAATTGCATCAATTGCAGACATTGTAGCAGGAGATAAAGTTGTTATTCAGGCACTAAATTACGACCTGTCAAATGTTTATATTATTAAATAACGAGGTGTGAAAAATGAATATATCGGGTGATATTAATAGTTTAAAAGACGGTCTATCCGTTGTAAAATATGAAAACATTTCCGATTCAGTTTCAATCTCAGTAAAAAAAGGCTTTAATGGCCTTTTTTTGCGTGGAGAGAACGGAAATTATATAATTGAATACGGATGTAAATCTGACTTTTTCAGAAGTATGGCACTTCTTGACGGAATGTTAAAAAGAGGGGACAATAAAATAGAATTAAAAGAAGAAAGACTTTTAGATTCCTGCGGAGTTATGATAGACTGTTCAAGAAACTCTGTTCCGAAAGTTGAAACTTTAAAAGACATATTCTGCCGTATGGCAAAAATGGGGCTTAATTTAGTTCTTTTATATACCGAAGAAACTTACGAAGTTTCAGAATATCCGTATTTTGGATATATGAGGGGCAGATACACAAAAGAAGAACTTAAAGAACTTGATAAATTTGCAATATCTTTAGGTATTGAACTTGTTCCGTGCATACAAACTTTAGCGCATCTTGATATGGCACTTCGTTGGCCAAAGATGGCACACATGGCAGATACTGACCGTGCACTTATGGTTGACAATGAAGATACATATAAATTTATTGAGTCAATGATTAAGACTTGCAGGGAGTGTTTTTCAACTGATAAAATTCATATCGGTATGGACGAAGCGCACAATTTAGGTACAGGTAAGTTCCTTGATAAATATGGGTATGAATCAGCTGATACGATATTTTTAAGGCATTTAAAAAGAGTAAATGAAATTATAAAAAAATACGATTATAAACCTATGATGTGGGATGATATGTTTTTCAGATATTCATCCAAAAAGGGCGCATATTATGATCTTGATACAGTTCTTACAGAGGACATAAAAAAAGAAATGCCCGAAAATATTTCGCAGGTTTTCTGGAATTATTATAAAGAAACCAATAAAGAATATGAAATTTACTTCAATCAGAGAAAAGATTTGAAAAATGAGATTATATTTGCAGGTGGTATCTGGACATGGTACACACTTGGAATGTGTTATAATAAAACATTCCGTGC
>JAZOMN010000168.1:0-3029 GCA_045654005.1 Clostridia bacterium | reverse complement strand
TGTCATTCTGAACGCAGTGAAGAATCTCTTAATTAAATACAAATAAAATATCAAACGATTTCCGTATCAAATAAAAGCGAAAATCTACATTTTGAAACCGAAAATCATATTGTAGAACAATTGCTTTAAATGTAAAATTATTATAGTGAAATTTTATAAAAAATTTAAAAGGAGATGTTTTTAAAAATGAAAAGAAAATTAGCCTTAATGTTGGTTGTTTCTCTTATCTTAAGCCTTGGTGCATTTTCAACTGTATCCTTTGCGGCAGAGGATGAAATAATTATTGCAACAGGCGAAGAATTTAAAGAAGAAGTTACTGCAAGTAACTTTGGAAGGACATTTATAATTCAGGATGATATTGTTCTTCCTGAAGACTATGTTTCAGTTGTAGGATTCTACGGAACACTTAAAGGTGCAGGAGATGGTAAAAAAAGTATTCAGATAGACAAACCACTTTTTGCTTCATTTAACGGTAATACTACGATTGAAAATATTAGTCTTAAAACTGCTGAAGGTGATACATTAACAACAACTGTTGCGAACTATGGTGCGTTAGTTTGTTCCATTAGCGGTAACTATAATTATGTTATAGATAAAGTTGCTAACTATTGTGCCCTTAGTTCTTCAAAGAATTATGTTGGTGGATTAATTGGTCTTATAGAAGGAGGAACAGTAACTCTATCGAATTGCTCAAATTATGCTAACATTACATCTACAGGAAGATATGTTGCTGGTATAGTTGGTGCAGCTATTACCGAAGAGGGCGAAACTTTGAACTTAAATGTTACAAAATCATTTAATGCCGGAAATATTAGCGGAGGTAGATTTACTTGTGGTATTATAGGAATTGCTGATAAAACCAATGCATCCAATGAAGTATCACACTGTTTTAACGTTGGTAACCTTACAACTTCTTCTACAAATGCTGCTGGAGGGGTTGCAGGAATAGTAATTACAAATGAAAAAGGAAAAGCAACTGTTAATTATTGCTATAACGCCGGAAGAATGACTGGAAATACAGTTGTTATTGCAAGGGTTGCTGCTAAAGGCTATTTCAACGGTTATTCAGAAAATTGTTACTATATCGGTCCTTGTGCAGATAATGAAAACACAAGTGTCGGTAAAGAAAAAACGATTAAACAATTAGCAAGTGGTTTGAAAAGACTTGGCTTTGATACCGATATTTGGGAATACTCTAAAACTGATGAAAATAATAAATATTCTCTTCCTCAGATAAAAGGTAATCCATTTGTTACAACTGATGAAACATGGTATGTTGAATCTGTTACAAATGTTGTAATTAGTGATACAACTTATTTTTCTCCAGTAGATGTAGAAGAAGTTGATCCATCGTATAACGAAGAAAACGAAGAATATGAATCTTATGCAGTTGTTCTTACAAAGTTCGAACTTCCAAGAGGCGTTGAAACATTTACATACGGAATGTTACTTTCGGAACAAGAAGAGTTTGATGAAAAAACAGCTTCAGCTATTGCAAAAGGAAAGAAAGAAGTATATGGAGCATTTGGTATTTTATTCTATGGAAATAAATTTGTAGGCGGTAATACATATTATGTAAAACCTTATGTTGAAATAGATGGTGTATATACTCTTGGTAATTCAATGCCATTTAAATTCCCTGTAGAATAAGGAGGTAGAAAGATATGAAAAATTATATTAAACCTGAAATTACAAATGTAAACTTTTCTGCAGATTGCAATATAGCATCAAATTCCGGACTTGGTAATTGGTTGGTATCAAACAATGCAGAATTTAACCAAGTTATTACAACATTTGCTTATAATCACGAATCATAAGAAAAAAAGGCTTTCGCTAAATAGCGAAAGCCTTTTTTGTAGGGTGCGGCGTCCTTGACGTATCGATAACGGTACATCCTGAAGGCTGTACCCTACAAAAAATATCAAATAAAAGCGAAAATCGTATTGATATAGTGCGTTACTATATATTAAAATATATAGTAAATTAATGCTTTTGAAATGGAAGGATAAAAAATGTTTACAAGAAAAAAATTTAACAATCATTATGAGGCTGTAATGGAACCTTTTAAGATTATAGGAAATGTATATTTTGTAGGAAATTATTTGGCGTCAAGCCATCTTATTGATACAAAAGACGGATTGATACTTATTGATACAGGTTATGAAGATACTTTGTTTTTACTTATAAATTCCATTTACAAACTGGGATTTTCTCCGTACGATATTAAACTTATTATTCATACACACTGGCATGGCGACCATACAGGAGCAACTTTAGGACTTGTTTCTTTAACAGGTGCGAAGACATTTATCGGGAAAAAAGATGAAAAGAATGTAAAAAGATATTTTGAGCCTGATGTTCTTATGGAGGATAAAGATAAAATTTCTCTTGGCAATACAACAATTGATATTATTGAAACTCCGGGACATACAGAGGGAACGATATCTCTTTTCTTTAAAACCAAAGAGAATGATGTTGAGTATAAGGTAGGAATGTTTGGCGGTGCAGGTGCTAATACATTAACAAAAGAACGAGCAGAGTATGAAAATTGCAGAGATGATTATAAAAAATCACTTGACAAACTTAAGAAAAAAGAAGTTGATGTGTTTATTGGAAATCATGTATGGAACAACGATACTGAAAACAAGGCGGAAATATTAAGAAAAACAGGAGAAAATCTTTTTGTTGACAATAAACTATGGGGTGAATTCTTAGATTTTTGTGAACAGCGTTTGAATCAGGTAACAGCAAGTGATAATTCTTAAATTTCGAAACTTGAAGTGAATAATTCGTAAATTATATGCGATGTAAAAATGTTTAAGAAATAGCGCAATAGGGAAAAAGAGACAGTCAGAACATGGCAGTTTGATGTCATTTTGAGACTGTCTCTTTTTTGAATCCAAAATCTAAAAAATTAATAACATGAAATGGTATGTTGTGCATAGCAATACCCCTGATTAATTAAAGATTTAAAAAGCAAAATACTAAAGCGAAAATCGTACTCAAATATGTGGCTCTATATAATATAA
>JAZOMN010000167.1:0-8321 GCA_045654005.1 Clostridia bacterium | reverse complement strand
GTCTTGACTGCTCGACGACCGCAATCAAAGATTGCAGTACCCGTCTCACACCAACTTCGCTAAAAACGATTATCAATCGTTTTTTTATACGCTCGTTGCCTTCTTAAGGTTCAAGTCCGCTACCTCACTAACAAACAAAACAACACCCCACTATCGTAGGATGTTTTCTGTTTGGTGCAGGTAACAGGACTTGAACCTGCATGAAATTGCTCTCATACGGACCTGAACCGTACGCGTCTGCCAATTCCGCCATATCCGCATATTTTATTTATCCTTTTAATATTTTAGCATAAAAAAAATAATATGTAAATAATTATTTGTGTTTATAATGGGGGCATTTGCCGTAAGGCAACATCGTTTATACTAAAAGTATAACATCATTGATGAAACATCACATCATTTGTGTGTCAGCACAACTTCATTTTGTGTCCGTTTAAGTACAATGATGTTCTGGCATCCCAGAAATGATGTACTCGCTATGCTCGTAATGATGTTGCGTCCAAGGACACAAACACAAAAAAATAACACCTTGCAGGGTGTTATTTTTTTGGAGCTAGTGAGGGGAATCGAACCCCTGACCTATTGATTACGAATCAATTGCACTACCGTCTGTGCTACACCAGCAATTAAGGATTGCTTATGCAATCCTTAATTAGTATAACCTTTTTTTATTATTAAGTCAACTATTTCGTCAACAAATTTATTACAAATCTCTTCTGTCTGTGCTTCTGCCATAACTCTTATAACAGGTTCTGTTCCGCTTTTTCGAAGCAGTATTCTTCCGTTATCGCCCAACTCATCTTTTACTTTATTAATGGCATTTTCAATATCTTTATCATTTAATACAATATCTTTATCTGCTACTTTTACATTTTTTGTTACCTGCGGATAAAAAGTCAAACCTGCTGAAAGTTTTGAGGCAGGAAGTTTGCTTTCAATGTATGCTTCCATTACTTTAATGGCAGTAATAAGACCATCACCTGTTGATGCATATTTTGAGAAAATAATATGCCCTGACTGTTCTCCTCCAAGGCAATACCCTTCTTTTCTAATTGCCTCGTAAACATATTTATCCCCAACATCAGTCTTAACATAAGAAATACCCGCTTCGTCAAGCGCTTTATACAACCCGAAGTTTGACATAATTGTTGTTACAACTGTGTTCTTTAAAAGTTTATCGCGTTTTTTCATATATTTTGCGTACATATATATAATATGGTCGCCTGTTAAAACTTCGCCTTTTTCTGAAACTGCAAGGCATCTGTCTGCATCTCCGTCAAAAGCAAAACCTATATCAAGATTGTTTTCTATAACTAATTTTTGTAAATTTTCTATATGTGTAGATCCGCAATTAAGATTAATGTTAAGACCGTCAGGCTCGTTGCCTATAACATAAGTTTTAGCACCCAGAGTATCAAAAATACTTTTTGCAAGCATCCAGGTACTTCCGTTTGAACAGTCAAGCCCTACTTTAATTCCTTTATATGAATTGGTTACTAAAGAAATAAGATAACCTATATATCGGTTTCTTCCCTGTGCATAGTCAACCGTTCTTCCTATATGCGCATCTTTTACGTAAGGAAGTTCGTCAGTTTCACCATCAAGATATTTTTCTATATCCAAAATTATAGACTCCGCCATTTTCTCGCCTCGGCTATTAATGAGTTTTATTCCGTTGTCATAGTATGGATTATGACTTGCAGAAATCATAATACCGCAGTCAAAATCATCAGTCCTTGCAATATAGGACACAGACGGAGTTGTTGTAACATGTAAAAGATACGCATCTGCTCCACTTGCAGTAAGACCTGCCGCCAAAGCATATTCAAACATATAACTCGAACGCCTTGTATCCTTTCCTATTACAACCTTGCATTTATGCTCTTTTCCGTAATGCCACCCTAAGTATCTTCCTATTTTAAAAGCATGTTCAACTGTTAAATTAACATTTGCTTCGCCTCTGAAACCGTCAGTCCCAAAATATTTTCCCATTATTTATATCTCCTTTTTTATTATGTTATCCTGATTTTTGAATATAGACTCTTTTGCCACACTGCCTCTTACCATAGAAAGAGGATAAACAGTCGAATTCTTACCTATAATTGTCCCCGGGCATAATACTGCATGGCATCCGATTTCAACTTCGTCTCCCACCATTGCACCGAATTTTTTTAAATTTGTTGTATTTCTTTTGCCGTCAATTACAACTGAAACTAAAGTTTTGTCACTTTTTACATTAGATGTAAGCGCACCCGCCCCAAAATGTGCCTTATATCCTAAAACCGAATCGCCAATATAGTTATAATGCGGAATTTGCACATTATCAAAAATAATACTGTTTTTTACCTCGGTTGAGTTACCTACAACCGCATTCTTTCCTATAATAACACTGCCTCGTATAAATGCACAGTGCCTTATTTCAGCATCCTCATCTATTATTAAAGGACCTGTCAAATTAGCCGAATCTGCTACTGTTGCAGTTTTTGCAATCCATATATCATCGCCGATTTTATTAAATTTATCCAAAGAAAGAGTATTCCCCAAATTGATTATAAATTCTTTGATATCTGATAGAACCTCCCAGGGATATTCTTTTTTAATAAGCAATTCTTTTGCTATAGTCTTTTCAAGATTGAATAATTCCAAAGTTTTCATATTTATCTCCTCCCACTTTTTCTATATTAACACTTAATAAATTCTTTTACAATATTTTCCAATTAATTAAATTATTAAAATAAGTTTATCGTGATGCTCTTATTATATGTTTTAAAAAAAAACACTATACATTGAGCTAAACTTTATATCACCGAAAAAGGGTCAGACCCCAAATCGGTGGATTTGGTTGTAAAAAAACAAGGCGTTTTGCCTTGTTTTTATACATTGTATTCTTTTATTAAAAGCGCTCTTGCGTAGCCTTTATCTTTATTTACCTCGTCAATATAAAATCCTCTGCCATAGTAAAATCTTACCAGAGTGAAGAATTTTGCGGCGGTATGAAGCATAAGTTTTTTCACTTTATGTTCTTTCATTACTTTATCAACAACACTCATTAAAGTTTTGCCCACACCGTTATTCTGGTTTGAAATTCTCACACCGAAACGGCTTAAATAAGCAGTATCATCGTCATTTATTTTAACACGCACGCTTCCGACAGGTTCGCCGTCAATAAATGCAACGAATACATATTTTTCTTTAATGTCTTTTTTTATATCATCATAAGTTTCATTTAATGCTTCAATACTTTCTAAACCTGCTTCTTTGATATATTTCAAAAACGCATCTTTTGTTATTTCCTGAATATACGGAATATCGTTTTCAGTTGCCATTCTGACGCTGAATCCGTATAGTTTTTCTCCTTTTATATGTGCCATAATTTACCTCGACTATTTCATAAGAAGTGTCATAACTGCTTTTTGAACATGCAGTCTGTTTTCAGCCTCGTCAAATACTCTTGACCATTTTCCGTCAATTACCCCTTCAGATACCTCATAACCTCTGTAAGCAGGCAGACAGTGTAAAAAGATTGCGTCTTCTTTTGCAAAAGACATCAGTTTTTCATTAACCTGAAATCCACTAAACTTTTTAACTTTTTCTTCTTTTTCGCTTTCCTGACCCATACTTACCCAAGTATCAGTATAAACTGAATCTGCACCTGAAACTGCTTTTTCAGGGTCATTTGTAAATTCTAAGATTGCACCTGTTTTCTTAGCCATAGAAAGTGCAGTTTCCACAACTTCAGGGTCACATTCAAAACCTTTCGGTGTAGCAACAGACATATTCATTCCCGTAAGCGCCGCAGCATATAAAAGAGAATGAGTTACATTATTTCCGTCTCCAACATAAGTGAGTTTCAAGCCTTCAAGTTTTTTCTTTTCTTCATAAATTGTAAGAAAATCTGCAAGTGCCTGGCAAGGATGAGTAAGGTCGGTAAGACCGTTTATAATAGGAATAGTTCCGTATTTTGCAAGGTCCTCAACATCTGACTGCTTAAATGTTCTTATCATAATGCCGTCAATAAAACGGGACATTACATTTGCGGTATCGTATATAGTTTCCCCTCTTCCAAGTTGAATATCGTTAGAGCTTAAAAACAACGCATGACCGCCTAACTGATACATTCCAACCTCAAAAGAAACCCTTGTTCTTGTAGAAGATTTGGAAAAAATCATACCAAGAGTTTTCCCTTTTAAGTGATGATGTGTTATCCCCTTTTTATTTTCGTCTTTTAACTGTATTGAAAGTTTTAATATATCGTTAAAATCGTCAGTTGTTATATCTTTTAATGTAATTAAATGTTTCATTATAAGCCTCCCAGTATATTTTTAAACACTTTTATAAACAAATCAATATCTTCTTTTGTAACAATTAAAGGCGGTAAAAGTCTTAAAACGCTGTCTCCTACCGAGCCAACTAAAATTTTATTTTCAAATAGTTTTTTAAATGCTTCTTTTCCGCAAGGCTTATTAAATTCAATACCTATCATAAGCCCTTTTCCTCTTACTTCTTTAATAACAGGATATTCTTCCTTTAATGTATTAAGTTTATCAAAGAAATAATCGGATGCCTTATTTGAACGATATAGAACATAATTTTCCATAAGTTCAGATATAACGCATAGCCCTGCCGCACAAGCAAGTGGATTTCCGCCAAAGGTTGTTCCGTGGTCGCCCGGCTCAAATGCTGAGAATTTATCTTTTGCTAAAACTGCACCGATAGGCACTCCTCCGCCTAACCCTTTTGCAAGAGTTATAACATCTGGCTCAACTCCATAAGCCTGATATCCGAATATTGTTCCAAGTCTGCCTATTCCTGTTTGCACTTCGTCAAATATTAATATAATATCTTTTTTATCGCAAATCTCTCTTACTTTTTTAACATATTCTACGCAAAGTGGATGAACTCCGCTTTCCCCTTGAATTAACTCTAATATTATAGCGGCTGTTTTATCAGTAATTTTAGACTCTAAATCGGAAATATCATTTATATCTGCATAAACAAATTTTTCGGTAAGCGGTGCAAACGGTTTTTGATATTTCTCCTGGCCTGTCGCAGAAATTGTAGTAATCGTTCTTCCATGGAAAGAATTTTTAAGGGTTATAATTTCAGACTTAGGAGTACACTTTTTATAAAAATACTTTCTTGCAAGTTTTATTGCGCCCTCATTCGCTTCTGCTCCCGAATTGCAGAAAAACGCTTTGTCGAAACAAGACGCTTCGCACAACACTTGCGCTAACCTTGCCTGATTTTCTATGTAATATAAACTCGATGTATGAATAACCGCTTTGGCTTGTTTGGAAATAGTTTTAACAAGCGGTTTATAATTATGGCCAAGTGACGAAACCGCAATCCCGCCCATAAAATCATAATACTTTTCCCCGTCTGTAGAGTAAAGATTTATACCATTCCCCTTTTCAAATGCAACAGGAAGCCTGTCACCAAAGGTATTCATATAATATTTTTTATCTAATTCAATTATATCATTTAATATCATTTTTATTGCCTCTTTCCCAATTTGAATAAATCATTTATAATTATAAATCAAATTGCATAAAAATGCAATAGTTTTTTTAAAAAAAAGAATAATTTTTTATTTGTCGTAAAAAAATATATATAAGAAAACTAAAAAAGGGGAAATACAAATGGGTAAAATAACAAAAAACTCTGAAAGCAGATACTTTAGCGAACTTGACAGTTTAGGGAATAAACTTATAGATATTGAAGGAATGACCAAAAGAAAAGATGTGTGGACCTCTCCTGAAAGTTTAAAAAGAATAGGAGAAAAGGATAACATTCTTTAAATTTATTAAATAAATTATGCAAAAACTATGCATAAATGAATATTTATACAAGCTTCCACCGAAAAAGGGACAGACCCTAAATTGGTGGATTTTTCACTGATTTGGGGTCTGTCCCTTTTTCGGTGATATTTATTGACTAGTGTGCTTCATTGTGTTATACTTTAGATGAGGTGGTTTTATAATGAGCAGAGGAACAAGAGTATATAGTGATATTGGCATATACCACATTATGTTCAGGGGAGTTAACAAACAAAATATTTTCGAAGAAGATTTTGACTTTAGAGTTATGCTTGATTACATAAAAGAACTGAAGAAGAAATTTTCATTTGAAATTTTAGCATATTGTTTTATGACAAATCATGTCCATTTGATTTTAAAGGAAAAGAATATGGGCGATATATCACTTATTATGAAAAATCTTCTTACAAAATACGCTATATATTTTAATGTAAAATATGATAGACGCGGGCATTTGTATGAAGGTCGGTACAAAAGCAAACCTATATCATCAAATGATTACTTGTTTGCTTCGATAAGGTATGTCCATCAGAATCCAATAAAAGCATTTGTTGTTGAAAAAATGGATGATTACAACTGGAGCAGTTATAATGAATATATAAAAAATTATGATGGATTGGCAGACAAAGAGTTTGTTCTAAGTATAATTGATTTAAATCAGTTTAAAAGTATGCATAGTGATATGTCAGATGCTTATGACCCTTTTGATAAAAAACAGCAAATGCTCATGGAATTAAGGAAACATATTGTAGATACCTATGGAATTGAACCAGAAGCAATCGCAGAATTACCACGCTACAAAAAAATAGAAATAATTGCTGAATTACGGCAACATTACAGTGCAATTCTTATTGCAAAAATAACAAAAATAAATCAGAGAACAATAAGCGATTATAAATAATTCCACTGAAAAAGGGACAGACCCCAATTTGGTGGATTTTTCGCTGATTTGGGGTCTGTCCCTTTTTCTGTGCTTTGATTAAATATCTTTTGCATTTTGTGGGAATTTATGTTATTATATATATGAAAGAGGTGGTTATATGAAATGCCCTTATTGTGGATATTTTGATTTAAAAGTTATTGAAACAAGAACTGTTGAAGAAACAAACTCAATTAGAAGACGAAGAGAATGTTTAGAATGTCAACAAAGATTTACAACTTATGAAAGAGTTGAAAATATATCTTTGGTTGTTATAAAGAAAAATAAAACAAGAGAAACTTTTGACCGTGAAAAAGTTCTTGCAGGTATTATTACCGCCTGTCAGAAACGACCTGTTACCACAGCACAAATGGAAGGCATAGTTGACGAAATTGAACAGCAGTTATTAAACTCACTTGAGCGAGAAATTCCAAGTTCAAAAATCGGCGAACTTGTTATGCAAAAATTAAAAGATGTTGACGAGGTTGCATACGTTCGTTTTGCGTCAGTTTACAGGCAGTTTAAGGATATTAACACCTTTATGTCTGAACTTAAGAAACTTTTATCATGAGAAAATATATTGATTTACATACACACTCAACTAAATCTGACGGCTCTTACACGCCGTCAGAACTTATTATGCACGCCAATAATTTAGGTTTATATGCTATCGCTCTTACCGACCATGATAATATTGACGGTTTAAAAGAAGCGTATGATACGGCGAAAAATCTTGATGTAAAATTTATTCCAGGAATTGAATTAAGTTGCGATTTTGAAAGCGAACTGCATATTGTCGGACTTAATATTGACTATACAAATAAAAATTTAATTTCTGCTTGTGAAAAATTTAAAGATGACAGGCATAAAAGAAATATAAGTACAATTATAAAGTTAAATGATATTGGTCTTGATATAACTTTGGAAGAAGCAAAAAAATACTGTCCGGGCGACGCTTTGGGTAGAGCGCATATAGCAAAAGTTTTAGTAGAAAAAGGATATGCATCTGATGTTAAAGATGCATTCAGAAAATATCTTGGCAAAGGTAAAGCAGGTTATTCAAATGAATATCGGATCTCTTACGATAAAGCAATTTCTTTAATCAAAGAAAGCGGTGGAGTTGCCATACTTGCCCATTGCCATTATATTAATATGGATGAAAAAGAATTTATAAATTTTGCAAAAACTTTAAAAGAAGCAGGGCTTGACGGTCTTGAGGGCTATTATACCGAATATACCGAAGAACAAAGCAAATTCTTTATTGACGTTGCAAATAAGCTTCATTTAAAAATATCGGGTGGCTCTGATTTTCACGGAGGAATGAAGCCTTTAGTAAGTTTAGGTACAGGGTTTGGAAATTTAAGAATAGAAAAAGAACTTCTTGAAAATTTGATATAGAGATAAAAATCCACCATAAAAGGGACAGACCCCTTTATGGTGGATTTTCCACCGTAATGGGGACAGTCCCTTTTTTGGTGATGGTTGAATTAATAAATTATTCATATTTCTTTCATTAAATAAACACAAATATATTTTATAATTAAATTGTAAAGTACAAAGATACTTTACAAATCCCCTTTAATAAC